>CBQZLL010000025.1:0-17604 GCA_967749945.1 uncultured Frankiaceae bacterium | reverse complement strand
CACTTCGGGCACCAGACCAAGCGCTGGAACCCGAAGATGAAGCGCTACATCTTCACCGAGCGCAACGGCATCTACATCATCGACCTGCAGCAGACGCTGTCGTACATCGACCGCGCGTACGAGTTCGTCAAGGAGACGGTCGCGCACGGCGGCACGATCATGTTCATCGGGACGAAGAAGCAGGCGCAGGAGGCCATCGAGAAGGAGGCCCAGCGCGTCGGCATGCCGTACGTCAAGGAGCGCTGGCTCGGCGGCATGCTCACGAACTTCCAGACCGTCTACAAGCGCCTCCAGCGCCTCAAGGAGCTCGAGATGATCGAGCAGACCGGCGGCGCGAACGTCATGACCAAGAAGGAGAACCTCGTCCTCACCCGCGAGAAGGCGAAGCTCGAACGCACCCTCGGCGGCATCCGCGACATGCAGCGGACGCCGAGCGCGGTGTGGGTCATCGACACCAAGAAGGAGCACATCGCCGTCGGCGAAGCGCGGAAGCTCAATATCCCGGTCGTCGCGATCCTCGACACGAACTGCGACCCGGACGAGGTCGACTTCCCCATCCCGGGGAACGACGACGCGATCCGGTCCGCGACGCTGCTCACCCGGGTCATCGCCGACGCCGTCGCCGAGGGACTGATGCAGCGTGCCGCCGCGAACGCCGGTGCCGGCCGTGGCGAAGACAAGCCGAACGTCGACGGCCAGCTCGCCACCGACGAGCCGCTCGCCGACTGGGAGCTCGAGCTGCTGAAGCAGCCGGCCGACGCCGCGCCCGCCGAGGCCGCGCCGGCCGACGCCGCGCCTGCCGAGGCTGCGCCTGCCGAGGCCGCGCCTGCCGAGGCCGCGCCCGCCGAGGCTCCGACGGCGGAGACGACCACCGACACGCCCCCGACCGGCGACACTCCGTCCGCCTGACGACCACGACGACAAGGACTCCGATGGCCGAGATCACCGCCGCCGACGTCAAGCGCCTCCGCGAGGCCACGGGCGCCGGGATGATGGACAGCAAGAAGGCGCTCCAGGAGACCGACGGCGACTTCGACGCCGCCGTCGACCTGCTTCGCACCAAGGGCATGGCCAAGGCGGCCAAGCGGGGGGCGGAGCGGACGACCAGCAACGGTCTCGTCGCCGCGAGCGAGGGTGCGCTCATCGAGCTCGCCTGCGAGACCGACTTCGTCGCCAAGAACGAGCAGTTCCAGCAGCTCGCCGCCGACATCGCCGCGCACGCCGCGGCGAGCGGGATCGGCGAGGTCGACAAGCTGCTCGGGGAGACGCTCAAGGACGGCCGAACGGTCAGCGAGAACATCGAGTCCCTCAACGCGGTCATCGGCGAGAAGATCGAGCTACGTCGCGCGGCGGTGTTCGAGGGGACGGTCGCGTCGTACATGCACCGCCGGGCGAGCGACCTGCCACCGCAGGTGGGCGTGCTCGTCGAGTTCGAGGGCGGCGATCTCGCCGCGGCGCGTGGCGCGGCCATGCAGATCGCCGCGATGCGGGCGCAGTACGTCACGCGCGACGAGATCCCGGCCGAGGACATCGAACGCGAGCGGCGGGTCGCCGAGGCTACGGCTCGCGAGGAGGGCAAGCCTGAGGCGTCGCTGCCGAAGATCGTCGACGGCCGGGTGAACGGCTTCTACAAGGAGGTCGTCCTGCTCGAGCAGTCGTCGGTTCAGGACAGCAAGAAGACCGTCAAGCAGCAGCTCGACGAGGCCGCGGTACGCGTCAAGCGGTTCGTCCGCTTCGAGGTCGGCCAGGCCTGACGTGGCCGCCGACAGCGCGCCGCGCTGGTCGCGGGTCCTGCTGAAGATCTCGGGCGAGGCGTTCGCCGGGTCCGAGCCGCTCGGCATCGACCCGAACGTCGTCGCGTTCATCGCGAACCAGATCTGCGCGGTGACCGACGTGCAGATCGCGGTCGTCGTCGGCGGCGGCAACATGTTCCGCGGTGCCGCGCTGGAGAAGGCCGGCATGGATCGCCCGCGCGCCGACTACATGGGCATGCTCGCGACGGTCATCAACTGCCTCGCGCTGCAGGACGCCCTGGAAGGCCGCGGGATGGAGACCCGGGTCCAGACGGCGATCCAGATGGGGCAGATCGCCGAGCCGTACATCCCGCGCAAGGCGATCCGGCACCTCGAGAAGGGTCGCGTCGTCATCTTCGGCGCGGGCATGGGCGCGCCGTACTTCTCGACCGACACGACCGCGGCACAACGCGCGCTCGAGATCGGCGCGCAGGCGGTGCTCAAGGGCACGCAGGTCGACGGCGTGTACGACGCCGACCCGCGGACGACGCCGGACGCCGTGAAGTTCGACACGCTCGACTACGCCGAGGTGATCGCCCGCGGTCTCAAGGTCATGGACACGACTGCGATCAGCCTCTGCATGGACAACCAACTGCCGATCGTCGTCTTCGACCTCATGACCGAGGGCAACATCGGTCGTGCGGTCCGTGGTGAGAAGATCGGCACGGTCGTCTGTCCGACCGACTAGCGCAACGACGCAGCGAGAGGCCCGCCGTGATCGACGACACCCTCCTCGAGGCCGAGGAGAAGATGGACAAGGCAGTGCATGTCTGCCGCGAGGAGCTCGGCACGATCCGTACGGGCAGAGCGACCCCCGCGATGTTCGCCAAGATCACTGCTGACTTCTACGGCACGACGACGCCGATCAGCCAGATGTCGTCCATCACCGTGCCGGAGCCGCGGATGGCCGTGATCAAGCCGTACGACAAGTCGTCGCTCGGCGCGATCGAGAAGGCGATCCGCGACAGCGACCTCGGCGTCAACCCGACGAACGACGGCACGCTGATCCGCATCGTTCTACCGCAGCTCACCGAGGAGCGGCGCAAGGACCTCATCAAGGTCGCCCGGCACAAGGCCGAGGAGGGGCGGGTCGCGATCCGGTCGATACGCCGCCACGCCAAGGACGCGCTGGACCGCCTGGCCCGTGACGGCGAGGCGGGCGAAGACGACGTACGGCGCGCCGAAAAGGAGCTCGAGGACCTGACCCACAAGTACACCGACCACGTCGACGACGCGCTCAAGATCAAGGAGGCGGAGCTGCTCGAGGTCTGACGACCTCACGGCTCCGCGCCCTATGTCCGTGGCCCCGCCCGAGGTGCCGAGCTCCTCGGACGCGCCCGACGTCGGCGAGCCGCCGCCGCGCCGCCGCGCCGGGCGCGACCTGCCCGCCGCGATCGCTGTGGGGCTTGCTCTCGGTGCGCTGATCCTCGGGACCCTGTTCACGAAGCGGTCGACGTTCGTCGTCGTCATCGCGACCGCGATCGCGGTCGGCGTGATCGAGCTCTGTCGCGCGCTGAGCCACACGGGCGCGAAGGCGGCCCGGACGCCGCTCGTCATCGGCAGCGTCGTGACGATCGTCGCGGCGTACCAGCGCGGTACGACGGCACTGCTGTTCGGCCTCGTCGTGACCTGCCTCGCCTGCCTCGCGTGGCGGCTCGCCGACGGTGTCCCCGGGTACCTGCGCGACTGGACCGCGAGCGTCTTCGTCGCGGCGTACGTGCCGTTCCTCGCGGGCTTCGCGGCGATGATGCTCGCGCCGCCCGACGGTGCCGCGCGGATCGTGTCGTTCATCGCGACGACCGTGTGCAGCGACGTCGGCGGCTACGTCGCGGGCGTTCTCAAGGGGCGGCACCCGATGGCGCCGAGCGTGAGCCCGAAGAAGACCTGGGAGGGGTTCGGCGGCAGCATGATCGCCTGCGTCATCTGCGGCGTCGCGCTGGTGTCGACGGTCATGGAGATCGCGTGGTGGGAGGGCGCGGTGTTCGGCCTCGCCGTCGCCGCGGCCGCGACGGTCGGCGACCTCGGCGAGTCGCTCATCAAACGCGACGTAGGCATCAAGGACATGGGCCACCTGCTGCCCGGTCATGGCGGTCTGATGGACCGGCTCGACTCGCTGCTCATCGTCGCGCCCGTCGCCTGGCTGCTGCTCACCGCCTGGGCGTCGTGATGAGCGGCGCGCTGCCGCTCGTCTTCGACGCCCCGCGCCGCGGCAAGCCACCACGACACCTCGCGGATCTCGACGCCGCGGGCCGCCGTGCGGCGGTGGAGTCGCTGGGGGAGGAGGCGTTCCGGGCGAGCCAGCTCTCGCGCTGGTACTTCAAGGGACTGTCCGACGATCCCGCCGAGATGACCGACCTGCCCGCCGCGACCCGCGCGTCGCTCGTCGGTACGTTGCTGCCGCGCCTGCTCGATCCCGTGCGGCACGTCTCCGCCGACGCGGGAACGACGCGCAAGACGTTGTGGCGCTGCCACGACGGCGCGCTCGTCGAGTCGGTCCTCATGCGCTATCCCGACCGCAACACCGTCTGCGTCAGCAGCCAGGCGGGGTGCGGCATGGCCTGTCCGTTCTGCGCCACCGGGCAAGGCGGGCTGACCCGCAACCTGTCGACCGCCGAGATCGTCGAGCAGGTCGTCGCCGCGGGTCGCGCGCTCGCCCGCGGGGAGATCCCCGGCGGGCCAGGGCGCGTCTCCAACGTCGTGTTCATGGGCATGGGCGAGCCGATGGCCAACTACGGTCCGGTTGTCGACGCCGTACGCCGGCTCGCGACCGATGCGGGCATCTCGCAACGCTCCATCACCGTCTCGACCGTCGGTCTCGTCCCGGCGATGGACCGCCTCTCGCGCGAGGGCCTCAACGTCACCCTCGCGCTGTCGTTGCACGCCCCCGACGACGAGCTCCGCGACACGCTCGTCCCGGTCAACACCCGGTGGAAGGTCGCCGAGGCGCTCGACGCGGCGTGGGCGTACGCCGCGCGCACCAAGCGCCGGGTCAGCATCGAGTACGCGCTCATCCGCGACGTCAACGACCAGGCGTGGCGCGCCGACCTGCTCGGCGAGCTGCTGCGCGGGCACCTCGTGCACGTCAACCTCATCCCGCTCAACGAGACGCCGGGCAGCGACTGGACCGCCAGCAAGCCAGCGACGCAACGGACGTTCGTGCAACGGCTGGAGCGCGCCGGCATCCCGGTCACCGTCAGAGACACCCGCGGCAGCGACGTCGCGGCCGCGTGCGGCCAGCTCCGCGCGGACTCGTAGCGGATACTCGACGCGTGAGCGCCGAGGGCGACGGAGACCCCGTCGTCGTACCGTGGGCGCCCGGCCGGGTGCTACGGCCCGACCCCGCGCCGCCGAGCGACGTCGACGTCGTCCTCGACGAGCTCTTCGGCCCGCCGGACGACGGCGGACCCGGATGGTTCGACGTGGTGCTGCTCGTCGCGGGCGCCGTCCTCCTCGTCCGCGGCCTGCACGGCCTCGGCGTCGTCGCGCTGGTGCTCGGGCTCGCGATCCCGGTGCGCTCGGTGGTCCGGCGAGGACGCCGCGCGGCGCGGCGACGGTCGTACCGCGCGCTCATCGCGGCCGGGCAGCCGATCGCGACCGGCCACCTCGACACCGACGCGCTCCTGGCCGCGTACGACGCGCTGCTCGACACGGCGCGCGGCGCGCCCGAGTGGATCGCTGACGAGGCCGTCGCTGCGGCGCATCGTGCGCTCGTCGAGTGCGCGTCGTTGCTCGGCGGGCGAGTGCCGTCGATCGAGGAGGAGGTCGCGTACGTACGCCGCCGTACGTCGGCCATCACGACGGTCGTCGCGGCCATCACGACGGCGCCCGACCTCGAGCGGATCGCCGCCGTCCGTGCCCGCGACGAGGTCGACGCGCTGTCCGGCCCGACGTCGCTCGACGACCTCGGTGCGGTCGCGCGCCGGGCGGGCGCATGACGCCCGAGGAACGACCGCCCGGACCGGCGACTCGCGCGCTCGTCGTCGTGATCGTGCCGTTCGTGTTGGTCTGGGAGGCCGTCCGGGCCGGCGCGATCTGGACTGGTCGCGGCGTCCGCGCGGTCGGCGGGCGTGCCGTCGCGGGGCTGCGCGTGCTCGGGACCGCGATCGCCGTGCTGGCGCGACGTGCGTGGCGTCCCGTCGTCGTCGTCCTGCGGGCAGTTCGCCGGGTCGCGGTCGCAGGGTGGCGGCCGGTCCGCGCCGTCCTGCCCGCGGCGCGCGCGATGCTGCGCCGCGCGTCCGTCGTCGTCCGAGCCGCCGCGCGCGTCGCCGTCCGTCCCGTCATGGCGGCGGCGCGCGCGATCCGCGCGACGCTGCGCCGGGTCGTCGTTCTGCTGCGCGCCGCAGGGCGTGGCGTGGCGTATCCGATCCGGGTCGCTTGGCACGGGCTCGTCCTCACCGCGCGGCGCGTACGGGCCGTGCTGCGCGGGCTCGTCCGGCTCGCGTTCCGGCCGGTGCGGCTCGGCTGGCACGGTGTCGCCATCGCGAGCCGCGCCGGCGGTCGCGCCGTCGCGGTCCCCCTCCGGGCCGTCTGGCAGGCGATCGAGGCGGTCGGGGGCGCGGTGGCCGCCGCCGGACGGCTCGTCGCCACGGCGGCTGGTCACGCCGCGCGTGGCGTCACGGCCGTGGCGCACCGGTTCGCGCGCGTCGTCGCCGGACCGCTGCGCGCTGCTCGAAACGCCGTCAGGTCGGCCCTACTCGTCGTCGCGTCGGCCCTCCGTCTCGCCGTCAGGACCGTCGCGGGACCACTCCACCGGGCGTACGCGGCCGCGCGCCGCGCCACCGCTCGTGCCGCTTCGATCGTCCGGGCTGTCGCGCAGCCGGTGGCCCGGGCGGCCCGACGCGCGCGCCTCGCCGCACTCCGCGCCGCGGCGTCCGCGCGGGTCGCGGTTCGGTCGGCTCTGCGCCTCGGGCGTCGCGCGGCCAAGCCGTAGCATCGCCGCCGTGGGCCATCTCCTCGTCGTCGGCGACTCGACGGCGTTCCACGGTCCGACGCAAGCCGAGCTGCTCACGCATCCCGGTCTCTTCCCGAACGTCCTCGGTGAGCTGCTCGACCTCGAACCCGACGTCGTCGCGCGACTCGGCTGGACCGCGCGCGACGCCTGGTGGGCGCTGACCCGCGACCCGCACGTGTACTCGGTGCTGCTCCCGCGCGCCGACGCCGTCGTCCTCGCGGTCGGCGGCATGGACCACCTGCCGGCGTCACTGCCAACGTACCTGCGCACCGGCCTCGACTACGTACGACCAGGAACGCTGCGGCGCGCGCTGAAGCAGGCGTACCACCGCGCCAACCCGTACGTCGTGCGCGCGACGGGCGGCCGCATCCGCGCGTTGCCGCAGCGCGTCACGCTGCACTACCTCACCCGGTGCGTCGAGGCGATCCGCGCCGTTCGTCCAGGAGTGCCGGTCGTGGGCATCGTGCCGCCGCCGTTCGACGCGGAGTACTTCGGGCATGTCACCCGCACCCACGCGCCAGCCGTGGAGGCGCATCGCGCGTGGGGCTTGCGGATGAACCTCCCGCTGGCCGACCTCGATCTCGTCGTCGCGCCCCACCTCAGCGCGGGCACGATGAACCCGGACGGCATGCACTGGTCGTGGGCCGCACACGAGGACGTCGCAAAGGCGATGACCGAGACGATCCTGACGAAGCGGACGTACCCGGTGGCGTAGGTCTTGCGCAACCAAGGTCCTTCGACATCAGATCCGGCGGGCTTGATAGGCCGAACGGCCGAATGTTGCCGATCGCACTCCACAACGCCCTGCCTGAGCGTTAGCGTGCGGTCACCACCACTGTGCGTGAAAGAGGGTCGAATGAACGTCTCGCGATTCCGCCGCATGCCCGTCGCCATCGGCGTCGCGGCGGCCTCGCTCGTCGCGGGAGCGGCGACGAGCGGCAGCCCGGCCACCGTCGGCAAGCCGTCGACGAACTTCCAGTTCACCGAACACGCCCGCTCCTTCCAGGGCAGCCCCACCAGAGAGGGCGAAGAGGCGCGCATCGCCGCCGAGCAGTACGCCTTCGCGCGCACCGCTCCTGGCGTCGTGTCGCCGGGCGCCTACGACGCGGCGTGGGCATCGCTGCAGGGGCTGCCCGTCCTCCCCGGCACCTGGACCGAGGTCACGAACCAGAAGTACGACGCCGACGACCCGAACTACCGCGACCCTACGTACTCCAACTCCAGTGGTGGCGCAGGCCTCGTCGCCGGCCGCATGACCGGGCTCGCCGTCGACAGCCTCGGCACGATCTACGCCGGCGGCGCGGCGGGCGGCGTGTTCCGCTCGACCGACGGCGGCGCGACGTGGACCGCGATAGCGGACGCTTTGCCGACGCTCTCCGTCGGTGACCTGCGGGTCGCCCCCGACGGCGCGCTGTGGCTTGCGACCGGTGAGGCCAACACCGGCGCGACGTCGTACGTCGGCTCGGGCGTCTACCGGCTGACCAACCCGCGCACCTCGACGTTCAGCACGGTGAACCTCGTCGGCGACAACGTCCTCTCCGGCAAGATGGTCAACAAGATCAAGTTCGACGACCAGGGCAACGCGTACGCCGCGTCCTCGCGCGGCCTCTATCGCCACTCGTCGACGACGACCGCGGGTGCCTGGACGCTGCTGCTCAACCCCGGTGACCAGACGTCGCCGTACGCCGGCATCATCAACGACGTCGTCGTCCGCCCCGGCTCGCACGGCCAGGAGGTCCTCGTCAATGCCGCCTGGCGCGCGGGCGCCGCGTACAACGGCTTCTACCTGTCGCGCGACGGCGGCACGTCGTTCGCCAAGGTGAAGCTGACCGGTGCGATCAACGGCAACCGCGTCGGCAACGCCGAGATGGACTACTCGGCCGACGGCAGCAAGCTCTACGCCGTCGTCGAGGACACCACGATGTACAACCAGTCCGTCATGAGCGGCGGCAGCGTCCTCATGGGCGTGTTCGAGTCGAACGCCGGCGCGGCCGGCCCGTGGAACCCGATCGCCGAGACGCGCACGCTCGCGGCGTCGGGCTCGGCGCTGAAGACGAACGCCTACAACAAGGGCTACGGACCCGGGGTGCAGGCCTGGTACAACAACTTCATCGCGGTCGACCCGAACAACCGCAACCACGTGTTCCTCGGCCTCGAAGAGGTCTTCGAGACGCGCGACGGCGGCAAGACGTGGCAGGCGATCGGCCCGTACTGGAACTTCGGGTTCGGCTGCTGGGACATCAGCGACGCGAAGAACACCTGCCCGGACACCACGCACCCGGACCAGCACTCGATCGCGTTCGGCAACGGCCGGGTCTACGTCGGCAACGACGGTGGCGTCTACTCGCGGCCGAAGAACAGCACTGCGGTCAACGCCAACGGCAACGCGACCGACTGGGTCAGCCACAACGCGAACCTGCGGACGCTGCAGTACTACTCGGTCGGCACCGGCTGGGTCGACGTCGACGGCGATGGCACCATCGACGCGACCGACCGGGCCGCGGGTGTCGCGGTCGCCGGTGGTCTCCAGGACAACGGCGGCTCGCTGCTCATGCCGGGGTCCAGCACGATGGTCTCGCCGTTCGGCGGCGACGGCGGCGACATCATCGTCGACCCCGACAACGGCTGCCGGATCCTCGACGAGTACGTGTTCCTGACGCTGTGGGTCACCACGACGTGCGGCAAGACCGACGGGTCCACCGACGCCGTCAAGGACGTCAGCGTCGCCGACCCGAGCCCGCGGTTCACCGCGCCGTTCCGTGCCGACTCGGCGAACAAGGACCACTGGGTCGCCGGTGGCCGGATGGTCTGGACGACCGACAAGGGTTTCGCGATCGAGGACGGCAGTGACTGGCAGCCGCAGTTCGACACGGGCCTCGGCCGCTCGATCACCGGGCTGTCGTCGGCGCACGACATCGTGTGGGCCGGCTACTGCGGCGGCGGCTGCAACCCGTCCGACAAGTTCGAGCGCGGGGTCGTCACCAACTACGGCGGCACGTACCACCACGTGACGCTGCCGGAGTCGATGCCGAACCGCTACATCTCGAACGTCGTCGTCGACACCAACGACGCCGACGGCTCGACTGCGTACGTCGTCTTCAACGGCTTCTCGCGCCGCTGGACCGAGGGTCCCGGGGCGGGTGTCGGCCACCTCTGGAAGACGGCGGACGGCGGCACGACGTGGGCCGACGTGTCGGGCAACCTGCCCGACGTGCCGGCGGACGACCTGATCGTCACGTCGACCGGCACGCTGATCCTCGGCACCGACCTCGGTGTGGTGATCTCGACCGACGGCGGGGCGCACTGGATGCGCCTCGGCGGGAACCACCCGGCGACGACGGTCATGGACCTGCACGTCGGCCCGGACGGCAACCTGTACAGCGCGACCCACGGCCGCGGCATCTGGCGGATGCCGCTCTCGTAACGGTGGGTCGGGGCCCCGGCGCGTCGCGTGCCGGGGCCCCGTCACGCCTGTCACTGACCTGGATGAGGTGACAGGTGGGACTGCGCTGGCTCGACGCGTTGGCGGCGTGGTGGTCCTGCTCGCGGGGTGCGGGAAGGACGACCGGAAGCTGCGCGGCCAACGGCGCTGCGCGGCCGACGGGTACGCAGGGGAGCGTCACCGTCACCGTCACTGCGACCGACGTCGCGGGCAACACCCGCACGGTCTCGGGCCTACCAGGCGACGTTGGGCGCACCGTCGAGCACGGTGACGACGGCCAACGTCACGGTGACGACGTCACGTGGCACGTCGAACGCCCTGACGCCCCGCTACGTCCCGTACGGCCCCGACCCGTCGCCGTGCGACCCGACACCGGGACACCCGTGTCCGTGACCTGACGGCGTGCCCGGCCGGGCGATATCGGCTGGTCCTTGCTGCTAGCATCGGCGTATGCGCCGGATCGTCCTGCTCCTCGCCGGGCCGGGCTGACCACGAACCACGTCAGCGCGGCGACCCCTCCTGTACGAGGGGTTTTTCTCTGTCCGGGACCAGACGCGAGGATGACGCCATGACCGACGAGTACGACGTCCACGCCGCCGAGGCGAAGTGGCAGGAACGCTGGGCGAGCAGCGACTTACACGTCGCGGGCGGCGCGGACGACGCGCGCCCGCGCAAGTACATCCTCGACATGTTCCCGTACCCCTCGGGCGACCTGCACATGGGGCACGCCGAGGCGTACGCCATCGGCGACGTCATCGCGCGGTACTGGGAGCTGCGCGGCTACAACGTGCTGCACCCCATCGGCTGGGACTCGTTCGGCCTGCCCGCGGAGAACGCCGCCATCAAGCGTGGCCTGGACCCGGTCGCGTGGACGTACGCGAACGTCGAGGTGCAGGCCGAGTCGTTCCGCCGGTACGCCGCGTCGTTCGACTGGACCCGGCGGCTGCAGACGTCCGACCCGGAGTACTACCGCTGGACGCAGTGGCTGTTCCTGCGGCTGTGGGAGAAGGGCCTGGCGTACCGCAAGTCGTCGCCGGTCAACTGGTGCCCCAAGGACCAGACCGTGCTCGCCAACGAGCAGGTCATCCAGGGCCGCTGCGAACGCTGCGACAGCCTGGTCACCAAGCGGGACCTCACGCAGTGGTTCTTCCGCATCACGCACTACGCGGACCGGCTGCTGGACGACATGGCCGACCTCGAGGGTCACTGGCCGGACCGCGTGCTGACCATGCAGCGCAACTGGATCGGTCGCTCGACGGGCGCCGAGGTGACGTTCGAGATCGAAGGCCATGGACCCGTCACGGTCTTCACGACGCGGCCCGACACGCTGTACGGCGCGACGTTCTTCGTCGTCGCGGCGGACTCGGCGCTCGCAGCCGAGCTGGCCGCGGGGACGGAGGCCGAGGCGGACTTCGCGGCGTACGTCGAGACGGTGAAACGCGAGTCGGAGATCGACCGCATGTCGACCGACCGGCCGAAGACCGGCGTGTTCCTGCATCGCTACGCGGTCAACCCGGTCAACGGCGAACGGCTGCCGGTCTGGGCCGCCGACTACGTCCTGGCCGACTACGGCACCGGCGCCATCATGGCGGTGCCCGCGCACGACCAGCGCGACCTCGACTTCGCGCGCGCGTTCGGCATCCCGGTGCGGGTCGTCGTGCAGATGGACGACGCACCTGACCCGGTCGAGTCGGGAGTGGCCACCCCTGGCGACGGCGTGCTGGTCAACAGTGCGCCGTACGACGGCCTGCGCAAGGCCGAGGCCATCGCGCGCATCACCGCCGACCTGGAATCGCGCGGTCTTGGCCGTGCCGCCGTCAACTACCGGCTGCGCGACTGGCTGGTCTCGCGGCAGCGCTACTGGGGCGCGCCGGTGCCGATCGTGCACTGCCCGACGTGCGGCGAGGTCGCCGTGCCCGACGACGAGCTGCCCGTACGGCTGCCGCCGCCCGACGACGTCGACCTGCGGCCCAAGGGCGAGTCACCGCTCGCGACGTCGGCGACCTGGCTCAACGTTCCCTGCCCGTCCTGCGGCGGTCCGGCGCAGCGCGACGCCGACACGATGGACACGTTCGTCGACTCGTCGTGGTACTTCCTGCGCTATCTGTCGCCGGAGTACAAGGACGGCCCGTTCGATCGGATCGAGGTCGACCGGTGGATGCCGGTCGCGCAGTACACCGGCGGCGTGACGCACGCGATCCTGCACCTGCTGTACGCGCGGTTCTTCACCAAGGCGCTGTACGACATGGACCTGGTCGGCTGCACCGAGCCGTTCAGTGCGCTGCTCAACCAGGGCATGGTCATCATGGGCGGCTCCGCGATGAGCAAGTCACGGGGAAACCTCGTGTCGCTGCAGTCGGAGCTGGCGGCGCACGGCGTCGACGCGGTCCGCGTGACGATGATCTTCGCTGGCCCGCCGGAGGACGACGTCGACTGGGCGGACGTCTCGCCGACCGGGTCCGGCAAGTGGCTGGCTCGCGTGTGGCGGTTGGCCGGCGACGTCGGCGCGCTGCCGAAGGGCGACGACCCGGAGCTGCGCCGAACGACGCACCAGACGATCGGCGCCGTGACGCAACTCGTCGAGTCGGGGCGGTTCAATGTCGCGGTCGCGCGACTGATGGAGCTGACCAACGCGGTACGTCGTTCCGTCGACGCGCGGCGCGGTCGCGCCCCAGCGGTCGAGGCGATGGAGGCGGTGGCCGTGATGCTGTCGCTGTTCGCGCCGTACACCGCGGAGGAGTCGTGGGAACGCCTGGGGCACAGCGACTCCGTGCAACGGCAGCCGTGGCCGGCGTACGACGCTGCGCTCGCCGCGGAGGAGACCGTGACGTGCGTCGTGCAGGTCAACGGCAAGGTCCGCGACCGCGTCGAGGTGGCGCCGGACATCGCCGAGGAGGCGCTGCGGTCACAGGCGCTGGCCCTGCCCGGCGTCGTGCGTGCGATCGGTGACGAGCCGGTGCGGACGGTGGTCGTCCGGCCACCGAAACTGGTCAACGTCGTCGTCTGATGGTCGCCGTCGTCACCGACTCGACGGCGTACCTGCCGCCCGGTCTGGCCGAGGAGCGCGACATCGTCGTCGTGCCGTTGCAGGTGACGATGGGGGATCGGACCGCGCTCGAAGGCGTCGACCTCACGCCCGCGGAGTTCGCGTCGTGGATCACCGGCGCTGGTCGGCGCGCGACGACGTCGCAACCCACGCCGGCGGCGTTCGTCGACGCGTACGCGGCGTGCGACTCGTCCGAGATCGTCGCCGTCCACCTGTCCGGCGCGCTGTCGGGGACGGTCGGCGCCGCGGACGCGGCGGGACGTACGTCGGGTCGTACGGTCCGCGTCGTCGACTCACGGCAGACGGGGATGGGGCTGGGCTTCGCGGCGCTCGCGGCGGCGGTATGCGCGGCGCGCGGCGGGTCGGTGCCGGAGGTGGCGCGGGCGGCGGAGGACGCGGCGGCGGCGACGCGCACGTTGTTCTATGTCGACACGCTCGAACACCTCCGCCGCGGTGGTCGGATCGGCGCCGCGGCCGCGCTCGTCGGCACCGCGCTGTCGGTCAAGCCGTTGCTGCACATCGCCGACGGCGCCATCGCGCCGCTGGAGAAGGTGCGCACCGCGTCGAAGGCGATCGCGCGACTCGAAGAGATCGCGGTGGCCGAGGCGGGCTCCGCGCGCGTCGCCGTCGCGGTCCATCACCTCGCGTCGGCGGACCGCGCGGCTGCTCTGGCCGACCGGTTGCGATCGCGGCTGCCATCTCTCGAGGCGCTGTACGTCAGCGAGGTCGGCGCGGTCGTCGGCGCGCACACCGGCCCGGGGATGCTCGCCGTCGTCGTGCACCGGCCACCGTGACGTACGTCCTCGCGTTCGTCGCGGGCTACCTGCTCGGCGCCCTGTCGCCGGCGACCCTGGTCGCGCGCCGGGCCGGTGCGGACCTGCGTGCGTCCGGCTCCGGCAACCCCGGCGCCACGAACGTCGGGCGCGTCCTCGGCCGTCGGGCGGGCGTCGCGGTCGGCGTGCTCGACGTCCTGAAGGGCACCGTTCCCGCAGTGGTCTGCTCGTCTGTCGTGTCGCATGACGCGGGGTTGGTGGCGGGGTTCGCGGCGGTGCTGGGGCACGTGACATCCCCGTACCTGCGCGGACGTGGCGGCAAGGGCGTCGCGACGGCGGCCGGCGCGGTGCTCGGCTCGCACCCGGTGTGGGCGCCGTTCGTCCTGCTGTCGTGGGTCGGCGTTGTAGCGGTCACCCGGTGGGTCGCGCTGGCGTCGGTTGCCGCGGCGTTGTCGGTGGTCGTGGCGGCGCTCGTCGCGCGGGCGCCCGGCGCGGACGTGATCTGGGCGGCGGCGGTGGCGTTCGTCGTCGTCCTGCGACACCGGACGAACTTCGTCCGGTGGTGGCGCGGGCGGGGTTGATCCACAGATTGCCCGGGTGGTCTCCCGCTGGTCCCTTCGACCTCCTACCGTTCGGGCGTGCCGTTCCGCCGACCGCTGCCCGTACCGCCCGACCCCGCGGTCCGCGCGCGGGTCGCATCGCTCGCCGGGCTGCCCGAGGACGCCGTGGTGGCCGCGGTGCGCGAGTCGTTCGCGGCGCGGCTGCCGGAGACCGTACGAGGCGGGCGCCTCGACCCCGGCCGCCGCGGCCTGGCCGCGCTCGGGGTGATCGCGCTCGTCGCCGTCGTCGTGACGGGAGTCATCGTCTGGCGCGGCCGGCCACGGGCGGTGGACGTCACGCCGCCTGTCGTGGCGGTGGCTCCACCGTCGGCGGCGTTGCTCGTCGTCGACGTCGCGGGTGACGTACGGCGTCCCGGTCTCGTCCGGCTCCCGCCGGGGTCGCGGGTCGCCGACGCGCTCGCGGCTGCGGGCGGGTTGCGGCCCGGGGCGACGACCGCGGCTGAACCTGGCCCGCAAGCTCCTCGACGGCGAACAGGTCGTGGTCGGCGCGCCGCTCGCTGGGCCGGCGGCCGCGGCGAGTACCGGCGGTCCGCTCGACCTCAACGCCGCCACCGCCGACCAGCTCGACGCGCTTCCCGGCATCGGGCCCGTGCTCGCCGACCGCATCGTCGCGTGGCGGGACGCCCACGGCCATTTCACCAGCGTCGACCAGCTCCGTGAGGTCAGCGGCATCGGCGCGCGCACGTACGAGTCCCTCAAGGGCCTCGTCACCGTCTGACTCGTCCACAGTTTTCCGTCGTCCACAGATTCGTCGCGATCCCTGCCGCTGCCCTTGACGCCTCCCTAACGTCCTGCGGCGTGCACCGCATCGACCTGACCCCGCCGCCACTCGCCGGCTCTCCGCCGCGGCCCGATCTGCGGCTCGTGCCCCCCGCGGTGGCGGCGTGGGCGACCGCGGCGACCGCGACGGATCACCCGCGTGTCGCGCTCGGCGGCGTCCTCGCCTGCGTCGTGGCCTGTGCTCTCGCCGCCCTGCGCGGACGCGCCGCGCTCGCCCTCGCGGGTGTCGCCGCCTGCGCGCTCGCGGCGTTCACCGCGACGGCCGCTCGCGCCGCGGCGACCGCGGACGGGCCGCTCGCCGCGCTCGCCCGCGATCGCGCGGTCGTCACGCTCGACCTCACCGTGACGGGCGACCCTCGCCCGCTCACGGGTCGCGTCGTCGGCGCCCAACGCGTCGCCGACACCACCGTCCTCGACGCCCGCGCCGACCGTGTCGTTGCCGCAGGTCGCTCCGTACGGCTCCGTCGCCCGATCACGGTCTTCGCCCGACGAGGAGGCTGGTCGGCGCGCCTCCCTGGCGAACGCCTCCGCGCGACCGGCCGGCTCCGCCCGGCCGGCAGTTCCGCTGCCGTCTTCGACCCGGACGGCGCGCCGCTCCGGCTCCGCCGCGCGTCTCTCCCTGCCCGCATCGCCGGCCGGCTCCGCGCTGGGCTGCGCGACGCCGCCGACGTCCTGCCGCCGGACGCGCGCGGTCTGCTGCCGGGTCTCGTCGTCGGCGACACGTCCAGGCTCGACCCCACGGTCCGCGAGGACTTCCGCCGCACCGGCCTGAGTCACCTCGTCGCCGTCTCCGGCCAGAACGTCGCGATCGTCCTCGCCGCCCTGCTCCTCGTCGTCCGCCGGGCGGGCGTCGGACCGCGCACCGCCGCAGTACTCGGCGCGCTTGGCCTGGCGTTCTTCGTCGTCCTCGCGCGGCCCTCGCCGTCCGTCCTGCGCGCCGCGACGATGGGTGGCCTCGGCCTCGTCGCCACGGTGACCGGCCGCGAACGGGCCGCCATCCGCATCCTCGCCGGCAGCGTGCTGCTCCTCGTCCTGCTCGACCCGTCGCTCGGCCGCTCGCTCGGCTTCGCGCTCTCCGTTGCCGCGACCGCGGGGCTACTCGTCCTCGGTCCGCCATGGCGGCGCCGCCTCGCGGTCGGCCTCCCCGGCCACCTCCCCGGCCACCTCCCCGGGTGGGTCGCGGACGCCGTGGCCACCCCGCTCGCCGCCCAGGTCGCGTGCGCGCCACTGCTCGCCGCGGCGTTCGGCCGGGTCAGCCTCGTCGCCATCCCCGCGAACGTCCTGGCCGCCCCCGCCGTCCCAGCCGCGACGGTCGCGGGTGTCGTCGCGGCCGCGCTCGCACCCGTCTCGCTGCCACTCGCCCGCACCGCCGCGTGGGCCGGCGGGCTCCCGACCGCGTGGCTGCTCCGCGTCGCGCGAGACGGCGCCCGGCTCCCAGCCGCGCAGCTCGGCGTACCGGTCGGCGTGACCGGTGCCGCGCTGACGGTCGCGCTCCTGATCGTCGCCGCGGTCGCCCTCCGTCGTCGCGCCGGACGCCAGGTCACCGCGACCGTCCTCGGGGCGGTGCTCGTCGGCACTCTCCTCGTCCACCGGATCGCGCCGGGTTGGCCGCCATCGAGCTGGCGCCTGGTCGCGTGCGACGTCGGACAGGGCGACGCCCTCGTCGTACGCACCGCCGCCGGCGCCCTCCTCGTCGACACCGGTCCCGATCCCCTCGCGGTCGACCGGTGCCTGCGCGACCTGCACGTCCGGCACCTCGCCGGGATCGTCCTGACCCACTTCCACGCCGACCACGTCGAGGGTCTGCCCGGCGCACTCCGCGGGCGTCGTGCGCGCGAGATCGTCGTCGGCCCGCTCGACGAGCCGCCCGACGAACGCGCCCGCGTCCTCCGCTGGGCCGCGATCCACCACCTTGTCGTCCGCGTCGCGGCACTGGGCGAGCACTGGACCGTCGGCGACGCCGCGTTCGACGTGCTCGGGCCGGAGTCCGCGTTCCACGGCACCGATTCGGATCCCAACAACAGTTCCCTTGTCCTCCGCTTTGCCGCCCCAGGCCTCGTCCTGCTGCTCACGGGCGACATCGAGGAGCCCGCGCAGCTCGCCATACTCGCCCGCGGTCCGGTCGGTCATGCGGACGTCCTCAAAGTCCCCCACCACGGCTCCGCCCGGCAGACCGCCGCGTTCCTCGCCGCGACCGGC
>CBQZLL010000024.1:0-17694 GCA_967749945.1 uncultured Frankiaceae bacterium | reverse complement strand
CGGGCCAGGTACTCGACGAGCGGCATGTGCATCCGCACCAGCTCGTCGCGGCAGTCGCTGCCCGCGCCCGCGGCGAGGTCCGCGAACAGCTCGCGCGCGCGGGCGCGTTCCTGGCTGGTCCGCTCGGCGTGGGCGTCGGCGGCGTCGGTGTCGACGTCGGCCAGCAGCTCCGCCCCGGGGGCTCGCTCGTGGTCCGTCATGCGACCGCCGACGGATCGGTCGAGGAACGCTTCGCCATCGTGATCGTCACTGTGGTGCCGTCCGTCGTTGCGTCCACCGACCCGGCGAGCGCGGTCAGCACAGTCCACGCGAACGTGTCGCGCGACGGCAGCGCGCCGTCGTTCGTGGGGAGGCTCACCGCGACGGCGAGCCGGTCGCCGTCGAGCTCGAACACGCACTCCAGCGTGGCGTCCTCCACGGCGCGCGGGAGCAGCATCGCGCACGCCTCGTCGACCGCGATCCGCAGGTCCTCGATGTCGTCGAGGGTGAAGTTCAGCCGGGAGGCGAGCCCGGCGGCGGCGGTCCTGAGCACGCTCAGGTACGCACTGTCGGGTGGGAGCCGGAGCGAGACCCGGTCGCGCACCGGCGTCCTCGTCGCGGTGCCTGGGTCGGGGTTGGCAGCCATGCGTCCCTCCGTGCCGCCCGCGCAGGGACGGGGTTCGTTCGTCGGGGTTCGCCCCCCTTACTCGGACGATAGCCTGCCTCCCCGGCGTTCGCGTCAAACCTCCGCTGGCGCGTGCTGCCGCACGGTGCGACCCTGTCGCGGACCCCCGCGGGGGACCGAGACGGAACGGAGCCGCGGTGCGACCAACCCGGCGCGACGTGCTGCGCGCGGCATCCTTCGGGGGCGCCGCGGTCGTCCTGCCGCCGTCGTTCTTCCCGCCGCGGCGCGCCGCGGGCCGCGCGGTCGACGTGCGCGGCACGACGCTGGAGTCGACAGTCCTCCGTTCGGCGAGCCCGGTGCGCCTGACGTACCGCCTCCTCACTGCGGGCGCCGGCGAGCCGCACCTGGTCCGCGACGACCTCGGTACCGGCCCGCAGTCCGGGCGGCAGTCGCGGCGGGTCGGCGTCGTCGCGTTCGTGCAGTTCACCGACATCCACCTGGTCGATGCGCAGTCGCCCGCGCGGGTCGAGTTCCTCGACCGCTACTCCGACCCGCCCGGGGAGTCGGTGCCGTTCGAGGCGGCGTTCCGGGCGCAAGAGCCGTTGACGCTGCATCTCGCCGACGCCGTCGTCCGCGGCGTCACGGCGGTCGGGCGCGGGCCGGTCACCGGGCAGCCGTTCGCGTTCACGATGTGCACCGGCGACAATGTCGACAACACGCAGTACAACGAGACCCGCTGGTTCGTCGACCTGATGGACGGCCGTACGGTCAGGCCGGACTCCGGCGACCTCACGATGTGGGAGGGCGTTGCCGACCAGGACGCGACGACGTACGACGCGCACTACTGGCACCCTGACGGCACGCCGAGTGGCAAGACCGACGACCTGGCCCGCGCTCTCTACGGCTTCCCTGTCGTGACCGGGCTGCTCGACGCGGCGCGAGCGCCGTTCGACGCGACCGGCGTCGGGATGCCCTGGTATGCCGTGTTCGGCAACCATGACCCGCTCCTGCAGGGCAACGCGCCCGCGTTCACCGAGGTCGGCGGCACCGACGTGCCGACCGGGTTCAACGCCATCGCGACCGGCCCGGTCAAGGTCGTCGATCTGCCCGCCGGGATGTCACCGGCCGACGCGCAACGCGGCCTCGTCGAGCAGGACCCGTCGGTGCTCACCGCGCTGCTCGCCGGTCCGGCGCGGACCGTCTCCGCCGACGCCGGCCGCCGCCCGCTGTCGAAGCGCGAGTTCATGACGGAGATGTTCACGACCACGGGCACGCCGGTCGGGCACGGCTTCGGCCAGGACAACGTCACGTCCGGTCGCGGCTACTACGCGTTCGACCAGGGCGCGTACCTGCGTTGCGTCGTCCTCGACACGATGAACCCCGGCGGCTACGCGGACGGCTCGCTCGACGTGCCGCAGTTCACCTGGCTGGAGAGCGAGCTGACCGCCAACGCCGACGCCGGCCGGCTCGTCGTCGTGTTCAGCCACCACACGTCCGGCACCATGGACAACCCGGTGCCCGCGCCGAGTGACACCGCGCCGCGGAAGAACGGCGCCGACCTCGTCGCGTTGCTGCTCCGCTTCCCCCACGTCGTGCTCTGGGTCAACGGCCACACCCATCGCAACGACGTCATCCCGCACCCCGGTTCTTCCGGAGGCTTCTGGGAGGTCAACACCGCAGCGCACATCGACTACCCGCACCAGTCACGGATCCTCGAGATCACCGACAACCTCGACGGGACGCTGTCGGTGTTCGCGACGCTGGTCGACGCCGACGCGCCGCTCACCGTGTCGCCGGCGGCGTCCTACGCCGCTCCGGCATCGGTGGCAGGACTCGCGGCGCTGGGCCGCGAACTAGGGGCGAACGACTGGCAGAACCAGCCCGCCGATCTCAACGCCGGCCGCCGTGGCCCGGTCGAGGCGCGCAATGTGGAGCTGCTGGTGAAGGCGCCGTTCGACCTCGGTCTCGGCGCGAAGACCCCGCGGTCGAGGCCGCGGACGGGACCGACGATCGCGGACGGCGGGCTCGACCACACTGGGCCGTCGATCGCGGCGGCGCTCGCCGTCGCGGCGGCGGGCATCGCGGCGGCTCGCCGTGCGGCGCACGAACCGGAGGATGCGTGAAGGGCTTGGACAAGGTCCACGACGGCGACGTCGAGGCGGTGCTCGAAGAGGTCGTTGCCGCGCGCCGCGTCGGCACGGATCCGAAGGACCTGTTCGGCGGGCCGCGCGACTGGATCGACGCCGGCGCGCCGACCGTCGTGTTCGTCGTCGCGAACATCTTCGCCTCGCTCGACGCCGCGCTGAAGGCCGCGATCGTCGCCGAGATCGTCATCATCGCGGTCCGTCTGGTCCGGCGGGAGACGTTGCGGCACGCGTTCTCCGGCGCGTTCGGGGTCGCCATCGCGGTGTTCTTCGCGAAGCGGCTCGGTGGTGGCCGCTACTACTTCCTGCCAGGTCTCATCACCAACGGGGCCTACGGGCTTGCCTTCGTCGTCTCGGTCCTGGCCCGTCACCCGCTCGTCGGCGTCGTCATGCGGCTCGTCCAGGACAAGCCGAAGGAGTGGCACGAGCACCCGGTCGTCCGCCGTGCGTACACCGAGGCCACGCTGCTCTGGGCGGGCATGTTCCTGCTCCGCGTCGCGATCATGGGAACGCTGTTCCTGCTCGACCAGACCACCTGGCTCGGCATCGCGAAGATCGCGCTCGGCTATCCGTTGTACATCGGCGTCCTCGCGCTGACGCTGCCGTACGTCAAGCGCCGCACCGGAGGCGTCGTCCTGCCGGCGTCAGAGCCGGGCGAGGCCGAGGCCGAGAGCAGCGGCGACGACGCCCGCGCCGACGCTCCCTAGCGCGTAGACCGCCGCCGCCGTCATGTGGTGGTCGGCCTCGACGCGGACGAACTCGACGGCGTACGCGGAGAACGTCGTGTACGCGCCGACGAGCCCGATGCCGAGGACCACGTGCACGTGGCTCGTCCCGGAGAGATAGCCGAGCGCGAGGCAGCCGGTGACGTTGACGACGAACGTGCCCCACGGCCACTCGCGCCGGACGCGGGCGCTCACGGCGCGTTCGACGACGTAGCGCAGGGCGGCGCCGAGCGCGCCCGCGAGCGCGACCTGGAGCCAGGTCATCCGGACGCCGCCCCGACCGCCAGCCCGACGACGGCCGCGACGATGCCCGCGACGACGGTCGCGATGGCGTACATGGTCGCCGTGCCCTGGTGATGTGGCACCCGGCGGGCGACCTCGACGGCGTACGTGGAGAACGTCGTGAAGCCGCCGAGCACGCCCGTGCCGAGCAGCAGCCGGACGGCTTCGGTCTTGTTGTCCCGGACCGGAACGCGGCCGACGAGATAGCCGAGCAGCGCGGCGCCGAGGACGTTGACGACGAACGTCGTCGTCGGGAAGGCCCCGGGGCTCACCGGGTTGTGCACGCCGAGCTGCCAGCGGGCGAGCGTGCCCGCGGCACCGCCCGCGGCGACGATCCCGACGCACGTCGCGTCCCGCAGCGGCATGCGCGAGAGGCTACCGGTGGTCTCGCCCTACCGCCGCCAGGTGCCCTCCGTCGGGCGCTCCGGCAGGTGCGACGGGTATTCAAGTCGACCGAGCGCTGCTCGCGCGAACCAGTCGGCCCAGCGATCGAGGAACTCATCGAGGTCGCCCGAGTCGAGGGGCGTGAACGGCCATGCCACCTGGAACTCCGCCATGCCGCGCCACAACGCCTTCGCCGACGCGTGCCCAGGCTCCAGTGCGAACGGCGCTTCGCTTCTCGCGCGCCCGGACCCGAGGCTGAGCTCCATGAACGCCGTCTCGAACCACTGGTAGCGGCCCTCGTCGTGCGCATCGCAGAACCACAACGAGTGCGACCGCCCGGTGTATCCGTGGCGCGTCGCGGGGGCTCTGACCGAAAGCGCGGCGTGCGCGATCACGTCGACGAGAGGTGTCTCCCACGCACCCCAGTTGCCTGAGAACCGCGAGAACTGCGTGAGATACATCGACCCGGAACCGAGCGTCAGCGTCAACGCGCCGTCGTGCCCGGCGACTGCTGAGACCGTCGGAGCGGCGTCTGCGATCGTCTCGCACAGTTGGCCGGTCATCGCGGCGAGTCCCCGCTGCGCGTCCCGTGCGGCTTCGTCCCGCCGCTCGCGCTCGGTCCGGGCGACCGACTCGGCTCGCGCGGCCTCGCTACGTCGCTGAACCTCCGAGACGTGAGCCTCCTGGAGGCGCGCGAGTCCCACCGAGACCGGAGTCTCAGCGATCTTTCGGAGCCGTGCGAGCAGGTTGGCGGCGCTCGGTCGGGTCGACGGCGACTTGTAGAGGCACTCACCGACAACCGATGCGAGGCGTCCCGGTGCGGCCGACAGGGCGGGCGCATCCTCGCCCAGGTGTTGCTCGTGGTAGTCCTCGAACTGCGGTCCTGGGAACGGACGTTCGCCCGCGACGAGCTCGTAGGCGATGATCCCGAAGGAGTAGATGTCGGTTGCTGCCGTCGCTCGCTCGCCTCGAAAACGTTCCGGCCCGGCGTACGGAGCTGACAGCGCATGCTTCTTCGTGTCGGACGCGGTCGTGGCTTCGGCGTACCGCGAGATCCCGAAGTCGGCGAGGCACCACCGGCCGTGCAGATAGAGGATGTTCTCGGGCTTGAGGTCGCGGTGAACGACCCGACCGTCCAACGCGGTCAATGCCTCGGCGATGTCTTGGAGGATCGCGACCGCGTCAGCGACGGGCAGCGCGCCACACGACTCCAGGTGTTCGCGCAGGGAACGCTCTGCGCGTGGCATGACGAGCACCCAGGCGTCGGGCGTCTCGCCGCTGTCGATCACCGGGACGACGTTCGCGGCATCACCGACCTCGACGAAGAGCAACTCGCGGTCGGCGCCACGGTCCTTCGGGACGAACTTCGCGACGGCTGTTACATCGTCCGATGCGGCCTCGAAGACCTGACCGAAACCGCCACTGCCGACGCGGGCGCCGATGCGCCACGCGCGGTCCAGCTGGACGACGTCACCCTGCTTCACCGTTGATCTCCCCTGTTCTCAGCGCGTCGCCGGTGAGGCGCCAGACGGTCCACTCGTCCATCGGCTCGGCGCCGAGCGAGCGGTAGAACGCGTGGGCCGGCTCGTTCCAGTCGAGGACCCACCACTCGACGCGCGGGTAGCCGCGTTCGTTCGCGATGTCCGCGAGGGTCTGGAGCAACGCCTTGCCGAGGCCGAGTCCCCGGTACGCGGGCTGGACGTAGAGGTCTTCGAGGTAGATGCCGTGCCGGCCGAGCCAGGTCGAGAAGTTGAGGAACCACAGCGCGAACCCGACGACCTCTCCGTCGACCTCGGCGACGTGGCAGAAAACCGCAGGCGACTGCCCGAACAGCGCCGCCGTCAGGAGGCCGGGCGTCGCGGTCGCCGAGTCGCGGGCACGTTCGTACGTCGCCAACTCCACGATGAGGTCGACGATGACCGGGACGTCGGCGGGCACCGCCTCGCGCACCCGGCTGGTCACGACCGTCGTCCTTCCGTTTCTTGGTGATCTTGGCGAGGTTCTGCACGCATATGGTGCAAACCATCGCCAAGATCACGAGTTTCGGAGCGCGGAGACAGAGCGGAGGCCGGTGGCCGCGCACCCGAAAAGGGCGCCGCACAGCCACCGGCCTCCTGCCAGGACAGGAGCCCGCGGGCGTGTTGAGGTGCGACGCCGCGGCCGGGCTCCCCCTGCTACTTCTTCGTGGCGGCGAAGATGGCCCCGATCTGGTCGACGAGGTCGATGACCTTCTGGCCGTCGGCCGGGTCGAGCGACTTCTTCGCCGCGCCGGCCGCCTTCGTCGCGTCCCAGAAGAGCGCGTGCAGGCCGGGGTGCGCCTCGAGGTGCTCAGGCTTGAAGTAGTCGGTCCAGAGCACCCAGAGGTGGTGCTTGACGAGCTCCGAGCGCTCTTCCTTGATCTGGATCGCGCGAGTACGGAACTGCTCGTCGTCGGAGGCGGCGTACTTCTCCATGCACGCCTTGACCGATTGCGCTTCGATGCGGGCCTGCGCGGGGTCGTACACACCGCAGGGGAGGTCGCAGTGGGCCTCGACGGTGACGCGCGGGGCCAGCAGACGGGCCAGCAGCGACATGGGGTCGTCCTTTCGTGAGGATGGTCTCGATCGACCCTACAGCCGGACGGAGGCGCGCCTTGGGGCTGCCCTGGCTGCGCGTGGCCGTGCGCGGCCCGAGCATGCTGCCGACGCTCACGCCCGGCGACTGGCTCCTCGTCCGGCGGAACGTCCCGCCGCAGCCCGGTCAGATCGTCGTGGTCCGCCGCCCCGATCGGCTCGTCGTCAAGCGCATCGTCCGCGCGACGGATGACGGGTGGTGGGTCGAGGGCGACAACGCCGGCGCGAGCGACGACAGCAGGACGTTCGGTGCCGTGCTCGCCGCGGACGTCCTCGGCGAGGTGCGCTGGCGCTACGCGCCGCTACGCGCGTTCGGCCGGGTCCGGTAGCCGCAGCCCAACCGCGGCGTAGTGCGCCAGGCAGGTGTCCCACGTCGGGAGCTGTCCGAGCTCTCGCGCCTCTTTCACGGTCGGCGCGTCGCGGTCGCGGTCGGAGAGGAGCGGAGTCGCAGTACCCCAGTCGATCGCGAGATCCGGGTCGTACGGCGAGATGGTGAACTCGCGCGCCGGGTCGTACTCGGTCGAACAGAGGTACATCAACGACGCCTCGTCGGTCAGCGCGAGGAACGCGTGACCGATGCCCTCGGCGATGTAGACGCCGAGGCGGTCGACGTCGTCGATGCGGACCACGTCGACCGCGCCGAACGTCGGCGACCCGTCGCGAATGTCGACGACGAAGTCGAGCCCGGCGCCATGCGGGCAGTAGACGTACTTGGCCTGGCCCGGCGGGACGACCGCGTAGTGGATGCCGCGCAGGACGTCCTTGCGGGAGACGGAGTTGTTCGCCTGCGCGACGGTCAGCGGGTGCCCGACGACCGGCGCGAACGTCGACGCCCGGTAGACCTCGAGGAACACCCCGCGGTCGTCGGCGTGCTGGCGCGGCGTCCCGACCCACGCGCCGGGAACCTTCGTCTCGGTGAACTCCATGGCCGGAGTCTCTCAGAGGATCTTCGACAGGAACGTCTTGGTGCGCTCGTGCTGGGGGTTGGCGAAGACCTCGCGCGGCGGGCCCTGCTCGACGACGACCCCGTCGTCCATGAACACCACCCGGTCGCCGACCTCTCGCGCGAACCCCATCTCGTGGGTCACGACGATCATCGTCATGCCGTCGCGGGCGAGGCCCTTCATCACGTCGAGCACCTCGCCGACGAGCTCGGGGTCGAGCGCGCTCGTCGGCTCGTCGAAGAGCATGAGCTTCGGGTCCATGGCGAGCGCGCGGGCGATCGCAACGCGCTGCTGCTGGCCGCCGGACAGCGCCGACGGGTACGCCTCGGCCCTGTCGCCGAGCCCGACCCGGTCGAGCAGCTCGCGACCACGACGTTCGGCGGCCGCACGGGCGGCGCCCTTCACGTGCATGGGTGCGACGGTGACGTTCGACAGCGCGGTCATGTGCGGGAACAGGTTGAACCGCTGGAACACCATGCCGATCTCGGCGCGCTTTCCCGAGACCTCTCTCTCCTTGAGCTCGTACAGCGTCGTGCCCTGCTGCCGATAGCCGACGAGGTGGCCGTCGACGGAGAGCCGGCCACCGTCGATCTTCTCCAGGTGGTTGATGCAGCGGAGGAACGTGCTCTTGCCCGATCCCGACGGCCCGAGCAGCACGAGCACCTCGCGCTCGCCCACTTCGAGGTCGATGCCCTTGAGCACCTCGACCGAGCCGAACCGTTTGCGAACGCCTTCGGCCAGGACCATGGGCGTGTTCACTTCGACGCCCCGATCGTCCTCGCGCGCATCCGCGCCCGACCGGCGACCCCGCGCGAGAACCGGCGTTCGAGGAAGGCCTGACCGACGAGCAGCACCGACGTCATGCCCGCGTACCAGAGGCACGCGGCGACGAGCATCGGGAAGACGCGGAACGTCCGCGAGCCGACGGCCTGGAGCTGGAAGAAGAGCTCGTTCGTCACGGGGACGAACGCGACCAGCGCCGTGTCCTTCAACATGGCGATCGTCTCGTTGCCGGTCGGCGGCAGGATGACCCGCATCGCCTGGGGCAGCACGATCAGCCGCATCGTCTGCAACCGGCCCATGCCGAGCGCCTGCGCCGCCTCGGTCTGGCCGGCGTCGACCGACAGGATGCCGGCGCGGACGATCTCCGCCATGTACGCCGCCTCGGACAACGTCAGCGCGATCAACCCGGCGACGAACGCGGTGAGCAGCGTCCGCGAGTCGACGCCCCAGATCCGGCCGCCGGCCTCGTGCAGGCCGAACAGCCGGAAGAGCTGCTTGTCGAACGGCACGCCGACCTCGAGGCGCGCGTACAGGATCGCGATGTTGCCGAACAGGATGCAGAGCACGAGCCGCGGGACCGCGCGGAAGAACCACGTGTAGAGCCACGCAAGCGACGAGATGATCGGGTTCGGCGACAGGCGCATGACGGCGATGACGATGCCGAGGGCGACGCCGAGGACCATCGACTCGATGGTCAGCAGCAGACTGGTCTTGACGCCTTCGATGACCGGTGGGCGGAACATGTTGTCGACCATGAACCGCCACTGGAACGCGGGGTTCGTGCCGAGCATGTGCACGAACATGGCCAGGAGCACGACGATGACCGCGAGGGCGACCCAGCGCCCAGGATGCCGTACGGGGACGGCCCGGATCGGCTCCGGACCGTCCCCCGCGACGGCGACTGGCTCGGAGGTCAGGGGTTGACCGCCGGGTCGGTGATCGCACCCTGCTCGACGCCCCACTTGGCGAGCGCCGCGGCGTACGAGCCGTCCGCGATGGTCGCCTTCAGCGCGTCGGCGAGAGCCTGGGCGAACTCACCCTGGCCCTTCTTGACGACCCAGCCGTACGGCGCCGAGTCGTAGATCGACCCGGCGAGCGCGAGCTGGCCGTTGGTCTGCTTCACTGCGTACGCGCACACCGGCGAGTCGGCGAGCATGCCGTCGTCCTTACCGGACACGACCGCGGCCGTCGCGTCGGCCTGCGACTGGTACTGCTCGATGGTGATCTTCGACTTGCCGGCGTCGGTGCACTTCTTCGACCGCGCGGTGAGGTCGTCGACCTGGACGGTGGCCTTCTGTACGGCGATCTTCTTGCCGCACGCGTCGTCCGGGTTGAGGTTCGTCGCGGGCTTCGCGGCCCACTGCGTCCCGGCCGAGAAGTAGCTCACCATGTCCACGGTCTTCTTGCGCTCGGCGTTGATGGTGAACGACGAGACGCCGAGCTCGTACTTGCCGGTGTCGACGCCGGAGATGATGGCGTCGAACGGCGCGGTGACGAACTCCGCGGTGAGCCCCAGCTTCGCCGCGACGGCGTTGAACACGTCGATGTCGAAGCCCTGGATCGTCTTGCCGTCGGCAGCGAGGAACTCGCTCGGCGCGTACGTCGTGTCGCTGCCGATGTAGATCTTGCCGTCGGCCTTGACCGCGGCGGGCACCTTGGCCGCGAGCGCGGCGTCGACCGTCGAGGTCGTGCTCGGCGACTGGCTCTGCACGGTGCTGTTGTCGTCGTTCGTTCCGCACGCCGCGGCGGAGAACGCCAGGGTCGCGGCGACGCCGGCCATCACGAGCCGGATGTGGGTCTTGGCGCTACGCACGGGTCCTCCATGATCGGCGGGGGGAGACGACCCGTATCTTGCCGCAACGACAGGTCTGGGTCGCAATCGCGTGCGGGTGGCGGCGCCGACCTGTGTCATGATCGAGACCCGGGCGATCCCCGGACGACTCCCTCACGCCACCCCTACACGGCCGCGCCGTGTGCTCCGCCATTCCCCGAAAGGTGTCGTTCGTGGACGATCCGACTTTCTCGCTCCATCGCGGCGGCAAGATCGAGACCGGCCTGCGGGTGCCGCTCCGCGACCGGACCGACCTCTCCCGCGCCTACACGCCGGGCGTCGCGGAGGTCTGCCTCGCCGTCGCCGGCGACCCATGGGCGGCGTACGAGTACACGCAGAAGGCGACGACCGTCGCGATCGTCACCGACGGCACGGCGGTGCTCGGGCTCGGCGACATCGGGCCGCTCGCGGCGTTGCCCGTCATGGAGGGGAAGGCGCTGCTGTTCAAGCACTTCGGCGGCGTGAACGCGGTGCCGATCTGCGTCGACACGACCGACGTCGACGAGATCGTCGAAACGGTGGTGCGGATCGCCCCGGCGTACGGCGGCATCAACCTGGAGGACATCGCCGCGCCGCGCTGCTTCGCGGTCGAGGACCGGCTGCGCGAACGGCTCGACATCCCGGTGTTCCACGACGACCAGCACGGCACCGCGATCGTCGTGCTCGCCGCGTTGCGCAACGCCACGCGGCTCGTCGGCAAGCCGCTGACCGGGCTGCGCGTCGTCGTCTGCGGCGCGGGCGCGGCGGGTACGGCCGTGACGCGGATCCTGCTCGACGCGGGCATCGTCGACGTGGTCGTCACCGACAGCCGCGGCGTCCTCTACAACGAGCGCGCCGGGATCGCCGGCGTGAAGGCGGACCTCGCGCACCTCACCAACCCGCGGCAGGTGACCGCCGACGTCGTGGGCGCGCTCGCCGGTGCCGATGTCCTCGTCGGTGTCTCCGGGCCGCACACCATCCCCGACGAGGCGATCGAGACGATGGCGGACGACGCGATCGTGTTCGCGCTCGCCAACCCCGAGCCCGAGGTCGACCCGGCGCGGGCCGCGAAGACCGCGCGAGTCGTCGCGACCGGGCGGAGCGACCGGCCGAACCAGATCAACAACGTGCTCGCGTTCCCCGGCGTGTTCCGCGGCGCGCTCGACGTCCGCGCGTCGACGGTGAACGAGGCGATGAAGCTCGCCGCCGCGACTGCGATCGCGGAGTGCGTCACCGACCTGTCCGAGGACTACGTCATCCCGAGCGTGTTCGACCCGGCGGTCGCGCCCGCGGTCGCTCGCGCCGTCGCCGCGGCGGCTCGCGCGACAGGCGTGGCGAGGGTCTAGGGTCGCGAGCCGTGCTGGCCGTCACCGCGACCTCGTTCTCCGACACCGATCCGCTGTCCGGGCTGACGATCGGCGACATCGCGGAGCCCGTCGTCCCCGACGGCTGGGTGCGGGTTCGCGTCCGCGCCGCCGCGCTCAACCAGCACGACCTCTGGTCGTTGCGCGGCGTCGGGCTGGTCGAGGCGCAACTGCCGATGATCCTGGGCTGCGATGCGGCGGGCGTCACCGACGACGGCGCCGAGGTCGTCGTGCACGCGGTGATCGGCGACCCGTCGCACGGCGACGAGACGCTCGACCCGGCGCGCACCCTGCTCTCCGAGAAGCATCCCGGCACGTTCGCCGAACACATCGCGGTCCCGCGCGGCAACCTCGTACCCAAGCCGCCGGCGTTGTCGTGGGAGGAGGCCGCGTGCCTGCCGACCGCATGGCTGACGGCGTACCGGATGCTGTTCACGCAGTCCGGGCTGAAGCCCGGCGAGCGCGTCCTCGTCCAGGGTGCGGGCGGCGGCGTCGCGACCGCGCTCGTCGCCCTCGCGCGGGCCGCGGGCTTCGTCGTCTACGTCACGAGCCGCGACGCGGGCAAGCGAGCGCGGGCCGTCGAGATCGGCGCACACCAGGCTTTCGAGAGCGGCGCGCGGCTGCCTGAGCGCGTCGACGCCGTGATGGAGACGGTGGGCGCGGCGACGTGGGACCACTCGCTCAAGGCGCTCGAACCGGGCGGCACGATCGTCGTCGCGGGCGCGACGAGCGGCGCCGAGCCGCCGGCCGATCTGCGGCGGGTGTTCTTCCGCCAGCTCCGCGTCATCGGCTCGACGATGGGCACCCGCGACGAGCTCGCCGCCCTGATCCGGATGCTCGACGTGACGGGCATCCGGCCGTTCGTCGACTCGGTACGCCCGCTCACCGAGGCGCGCGAGGCGTTCGCCCGGCTCGCGGCAGGGGACGTGTTCGGCAAGCTGGTGCTGACGACGTAACGTGCGGTCATGCGCCGGTACCTCGTCACCGTCTGCGCCACCTCGCTCGTCGTCGCCGGGCTCGCCGCGCCCGCGCACGCCGTACCCGATCCCCGGCAGGTCAAGGCCGGGTGGGTCAGGGTCGCGAGCGGCCTCAACCAGCCTGTCGCGCTCACCAGCCCGGAGGGCGACGCGCGGCTGTTCGTCGTCGAACGCGTCGGCCGGATCCGCGTCATCCGCAACGGCGTCCTGCGGTCGACGCCGTTCCTCGACATCCACACGCAGGTCAACACGTCTGGCGAGGGCGGCATGTTCAGCGTCGCGTTCAAGCCGAACTACGCGACCAGCGGGCTGTTCTTCGTCGCGTTCACCGACGCGCACATGACGTTGCGGATCGTCCGCTACCACGCGAGCCCGACGAGCGACGTCGCGAACCCGACCGGTGTCAGCGTGCTGTCCGTGCCGCACCCGAGCTACACCAACCACAACGGCGGGCAGCTCGCGTTCGGCCCCGGCGGCTACCTGTTCGTCGGCACCGGTGACGGCGGCGGCTCGGGCGACCCGTCGGGCAACGCGCAGAACCTCCGCTCGCTGCTCGGCAAGATCCTCCGGATCAACATCACGACGTACTCCGCTGGCAAGCAGTACTCGATCCCGTCGGGCAACCCGTACTACGGCTCGTCGACCGCGCGCGGCGAGATCTGGCTGCGCGGGCTGCGCAACCCGTGGCGGTTCTCGTTCGACCGGGGCAACTCGAACCTCTGGATCGGCGACGTCGGCCAGAACGACCGCGAGGAGATCGACAAGGTCTCGACCAGCGGGCTCAACCTCGGGTGGGACTGTCGCGAAGGGACGTTGAACACCGCGTCGACGTACGGCGGCAGCTACTGCGCGGCGGGCGGCTTCACCGCGCCGATCCTCGACTACGGCCGTAACAACGGCTGCGCCGTCATCGGTGGCTACGTCTATCGCGGCACGAAGTACTCGGCGCTCGCGGGCGGCAACTACGTCTTCGGCGACTACTGCTCGGGCAAGCTCTGGCTGCTCGGCCACGACTCGACGGGCAAGGTCGTCGCGGGCGGGCTCAACATCTTTCCCGCGCAGATCCTCGGCTTCGGCCGCGACGCGTCGAACGAGCTGTACCTGCTCTCGACCAACGGCGGCGCGTACCGCCTGACGTTCGCCCACAGATAGGTGCGCGTCGCGGTTGTCGCTGGGCCGGACGCGGGTCACGCGTTCCCAGCGGTCGCGCTGGGGCTCGCGTTACGCGACGCCGGGCACGACGTCGCGTTCGTCAGCGGGTCGCAGTGGGCGGACGCGGTCGCGCGTGAGGGGCTCGACTTTCTGCCGATCGCCGCGCTCGCGCCGCGACCGGAGGACGCGGACTTCGGCTGGGTGCTCTGGGGACGCGGCCGTGAGCTCGCACCCGGGATCGCGGACTCGTTGCGGGAGTGGGGCGCGGAGCTCGCCGTCGTCGACACGCTGACGGTGCCGGGCTGGTTCGCCGCGGACCTGGTCGGGATCCCGCGCGTGGAGCTGGTGCCGCACGGTCTCCAGGTGCCGTCGCGGGCGTTGCCGCCGCCGGGTACGGGGCTCGCGCCGGGCCGCGGGCGCTGGGGCAGAGCGCGGGACGCGACGCTGCGGCGGCTGCACGCACGCTCGCGGGCCGCCGGCGTCGCTGCCTGCGGGGCGGCGCGTACGTCGCTCGGGCTCGCGCCGGACGGCCCGCCGGTCGCGACGCTGGTGGCAACCGTTCCGGGCCTCGAACCGTCGCGGCCCGACTGGCCGGAGCGGACCGAGGTCGTCGGTCCGCTGGAGTGGGACCCGGCGACCACGGTCCTGGACGCACCCCCTGGCGACGGGCCGCTCGTCTTCCTCGCCGACTCCTCCGCGACCGGCCGGCCGCAGACGTTGCTTGCCATCGCCGCCGAGGCGCTGCGCGGGACGCGACTCGCGTGCACGACGTTCGGCCCGCCGGTCCGCGGCCTGCCGGACGGGATGGTCGCGGGGCCCGGGCAGCAGGGGCCGCTGCTCGCCGCGTCGTCGGCCGTCGTCTGTGCGGGCGGACACGGGATGGTTGCGAAGGCGTTGGTGCGCGGCCTGCCGCTTGTCGTCGTCCCCGGGCCCGGCGACCAGCGGGAGAACGCCGCGCGCGTCGCCCGGCTCGGCGCCGGCGTCCACCTTCCGCGGTCGCGGCTCACGCCGGTGACGTTGCGCGCCGCGATACGGCAGGTGCTCGACGACCCGTCGTACGCCGCCGCCGCGCGCCGCCTCGCCGTGACAGCCGAGGGGCTCGGCCCTACCTACGCAGCCGGGCGCGTGGCAAACTACCGCGAACCCCTCGAAAGGGAGCTCCCATGAAGCGCCTCCTCGCCGCGTCCCTGTTCGCCGCGGTTGCCACCCTCGCACCGGCCGCCCACGCGTCGGGACTGCCGCAGCCCGGCGGCACCTGCGACGAGCCGGTCGACGTCGGGTGCCGCCAGCCGTGCTACGACGAGCTCGACTGCGGGCTCATCCCGCCATGTGGTGTCTGGATCGCCGGCGCGTGCCGGCTGTGAAGCGCCTCCTCGCCGTCGCGGCTGTTGCCGCGGCCGCCGTCGCGGTCACGACGCCCGCGCGCGCGGACCTCGGCGGCTACTGCGACGGCAAGGTCGACGTGGCGTGCCGCGAGCAGCCGTGCGTCCCGGACTACCCGTGCACCATCACGATCTGCCTGGTCTGGACCTCGGGGCACTGCGGCCTCTAGCAGACGGGCAGCCCTGACTGACGTGCCGCCGACCGCCCGACTTTCTCGTGATCTTGGCGATGGTGTGCACCGTATGCGTCCCGAACCTCGCCAAGATCACGGAGTTCGGCCTAATGCCCGGGGAGGACGTCCTCCTCGCTGACGTGCCAGACGGGTGAGTCGCCCGCGGTCTCGACGTTGAAGCCGTAGTCGAAGACGAGGGTGCCGCCGTACGTCGAGCCGAGCGCGGTGAGGCTCGCCGCGACGACGGTGAGCAGCGCGACCGGCCACTGCGTCGGGCGCGTGTCGCCGACTCGCGCGACCAGGTCGACGAGGACGACGACCGAGGCGGCGATCATGATGATCGCGTGCGCGTTGATCGTCCGGCGCGCCTGCGTACCGACCTCGCTGGACCGGTGCCAGTCGGCCCAGCCGGTGAGCATCGCGAGCGCGCTGACGAGCGCGCCGCCGACCAGGAGGTACGTCGCCGCGTCGCGCATCCACGCGTCGTCGCGGATGCCGGAGTACACGTCGAAGAACGCCGCGAACAGATAGGCCACGATCGGGACGTCGGTCAGCGGCGGATGGAACGGCTTGCCCGCCCACCCCCGCAGGCCCTTCCACTTCCGGCCCTTGATCGTGATCGCGGGGCGGAACGAGAACCTCCTCGGCACGGTGCCCTCCTCAGTCGTCGTCGTCGAGCCTGGCCAACCACGTCGCGAGCCGGTCGACGGGCGTCTCGAACTCGGGGTTGATGTCGACGAAGTCGCGCAACATGCCCGCGAGCCAGTCGAACGACACCATCTCGCCGCCACGCCGATGCGCGAGCTCCTCGATGCCCTTGTCGGTGAAGTACATACCTACCCGAACGCCGCCGCGACGAGTGCCTGCTGCTCGGCCTCGTGCACCTTCGCCGAGCCCGATGCGGGCGACGCGGACGCCGTCCGCGACACGCGGCGCAGCGACTGCCCGGGCGACAGCACCTCGGGCAGGTGCAACGCCATGAACGGCCACGCGCCCTGGTTGGCCGGCTCCTCCTGCACCCAGACGACGTCGGTCGCGTTGCCGAGCCGCGCGAGCTCGGCGCGGATCTCGTCGGCGGGCAACGGGTAGAGCCGCTCGACGCGGACCAGCGCGACGTCGTCGCGGGCGTTCTTGTCGCGGTGGGCGGCGAGGTCGTAGTGCACCTTGCCGGCGGTGAGGAGGACGCGCGTCGCGGCCGGCGCCTTGTCGTCACCGATGACGGGCCGGAACGCGCGCTCGGTGAAGTCGGCGGCCGCGCTCGTCGCGACCTTCAGCCGCAGCATCGACTTCGGCGTGAACACGACGAGCGGGCGACGGGTCGCGACCTTGACCTGCTGGCGCAGCAGGTGGAAGTAGCCCGCCGGCGTGCTCGGGTAGGCGACGGTGATGTTGTCCTCGGCGCACAGGGTGAGGAAGCGCTCGACCCGCGCGCTCGAGTGGTCGGGGCCCTGTCCCTCGTAGCCGTGCGGAAGCAGCATGACGAGGCCGCTGTGCTGGGCCCACTTCGCCTCGGCCGCGACGACGAACTCGTCGATGATCGACTGCGCGCCGTTCAGGAAGTCGCCGAACTGCGCCTCCCAGCAGACGAGCGCGTCCGGACGGGCGACGGCGTAGCCGTACTCGAAGCCGAGAGCGGCGAACTCCGACAGCAGCGAGTCGTAGACGAAGAACCGCCCCTGGTCGGGTGCCAGGTGCGCGAGCGGGACGTACTCGTGGCCGGTGTTGCGGTCGACGACGACGGCGTGCCGCTGGCCGAACGTCCCGCGCCGCGAGTCCTGCCCCGCGAGCCGGACCGGGTGGCCTTCGAGCAGCAACGACCCGAACGCGAACGCCTCGGCGAGCGCCCAGTCGATCGCGTCGTCGGCGAGTGCCTGCGCGCGGCGCTGGAGCTGCGGCAGCAGCCGCGGATGGACGGTGAAACCCTCGGGCACCGCGAGCTGCGCGTCGACGACCCGCGTCAGGATCTGCGCGTCGACGGTCGTGTCGACGGGCGTCTCGTCGGCCCGCTCCATCGGCGGCTCGACCGACGGGCGCGACTCGCTGTCGCGGGTCTGCACGAACACGCTCTCCAGGTGCGCTTGGTAGTTGCGCAGCACCTCCTCGGCGTCGGCGACGGTGATGTCGCCGCGGCCGATGAGCGCCTCGGTGTAGCGCTTGCGGGTCGAGCGGTGCGCGTCGATGACGTCGTACATCAACGGCTGGGTGAACGACGGCTCGTCGACCTCGGAGTGCCCGCGACGGCGGTAGCAGATCATGTCGACGACGACGTCCTTGTGGAACCGCTCGCGGAACTGGAACGCGAGCCGCCCGACGCGGACGACGGCCTCGGGGTCGTCGCCGTTCACGTGGAAGATCGGC
>CBQZLL010000023.1:0-18127 GCA_967749945.1 uncultured Frankiaceae bacterium | reverse complement strand
CTATCCGCGACGACGACAACGCCGCGAGGCGCCGTCCTGGGCGTCGCGCAGCAGGCGACGGTCCGGGAGGAAGGTCCTAGTCGAACCAGCGGCCCGTCGTCGTGGCCTGGACGGTCGCGGCGCGCCACTCGCGCCGAGCGAGGACGGTCTTGACGCCCGTCGCGATCGAGAACGCCACGAGGACCCACCCGGCGACCGCGATGTTCGACGTCAGCGCGATGGTGAGCGAGGTGAGCGTCAGCAACGTCACCACGGCGAGGCGCATCCGCCACTTGCGGGACTCGTACACGTACTCGGCCTCGGGACGACCGGCGAGCCGGTGGTCGAGACTGTCGAGGTGAGCGCGGACGGACACGGCGAGCCCCCTGCGGTCGGGTTGGTGTTAGACCGCAGGGGATTCGCCGTCCGTGACGCTGATCCTGCCGGAACGCATGATCTTGGCGAGGTTCTGCACGCATCTGGTGCGAACCATCGCCAAGATCACGCGGTTTCCACGCGCCGTCTACGTGACGGTGGCCTTGAGCGTCACCGAGCCGCTGCCGCTGTAGTCGTCGACCCGGATGTACCAGTAGCCGCTCGTCGGGGCCGGGTGAGTGCACGTCTCGTTGTTGCCCGAGGCGTACGGCCGGCAGGCGTACGTCGTGTCCGTCGGCCGGGCGGCGTACCGGGTGTAGAGGTCCGCGTCGATCGGGCAGGACAGCAGCCCGCACGACGGCCCGGTCATGACGACCTGGAGCTGCGTCGCGCCCGCCGGGACCGAGATCTTGTAGAACTTCTCGTCACCCGCGCCGGTCAGCGTGACCGTGATCTGCTGGCCGCTGGTGAGGTTCGGCGTGGACGGGTCGGGGTCGCCCCCGCTCGACACCGTGACCGACTGCGACGTGGAGTTCGAGCCGCCGCGGCCGTCGTCGACGGTGAGGCCGATCGTGTACGTCCCCGCCGCCGCGTAGCTGTGCGACGCCGTGACGCCGGTCGCCGTGCCGCCGTCGCCGAACGTCCACGCGTACGTCAGCGGGTCCCCGTTCGGGTCGGACGACCCGGAGCCGTTGACGCTGACGGACAGGCCGTTCGTCGACTTGGTGAACGACGCGGTCGGCGGGCTGTTGGTGCCGCCGCAGAGGTTCGAGACGACGCGGTCGATGCGCACGAGGCCGTAGCCGTAGAGGTCGTCGCGACCGGCGGCACCGAGGTCCTCGGCGGTGGAGTAGAGCGTGTTCAGCAGCGTCGCCCGGCTCGTCCCCGGCGCGCAGGACAGCGCGAGCGCCAGCGCGCCCGCGACGTGCGGCGTCGCCATCGACGTGCCGGACATCTGGGCGTACGCCGAGTCGCTGTCGTCGATCGTCGACAGGACGTTGCTGCCCGGCGCCATGATGTCGAGCTGCGGGCCGCCGTCGGAGTACGACGCGCGGACCTTGGCCGACGTGAGCGCGCCGACCGCGACGACCTCGCTGTACGCCCCGGGGTAGTCGATCGAGTTGCTGCCGCCGTCGTTGCCGGCCGCCGCGACGAGCGTCACGCCGGCGTTGTAGGCGTACGTCACGGCGTCGTGCTCCACCGTCGAGTCCGGGCCGCCGATGCTCATCGAGATGACCTTGGCGCCGTTGTCGGCGGCGGCGCGGATAGCGGACGCGATGTTCGCCGCGGAGCCGCTGCAGCCGAGGAGGATGTTGTAGTTGAGCACCTTGTACGGCAGGACCGTCGCCTGGCTCATGCCCGCGACGCCGACGCCGTTGTTGGTCGTCGCCGCGACCGTGCCGGACGTGTGCGTCCCGTGGTCGCAGTCGTCGGCGGTGTTGCTGTCGCCGTTGGCGTAGTCGTAGCCGGTGAGGATGCGTCCGGACTGGAAGTCCTGGTGCGTCCGCCGGATGCCCGTGTCGATGACGGACACGATGACCGAGGACGAGCCGTAGCCGACCTGACCCCACGCCGCCGGAAAGCCCATCATGCCGGGGCCGTACTGGCTGCCGTACTGGCTGTCGTTCGGCGTGACGAGCGCGACGACCGTCGGGTTGTCCTCGACGAACCGCAGCGTGGGCAGGCCGGTCATCGCGCGGCGTACGGCGGCGACGTCGGATGCCTTGACGACGGCGAACGCGCCGCCGCTGTCGACCTGCGTGACCTGGAAGCCGCGCAACGTCGCACCCTTGACGACGCCCGCGGGCAGTACGCCGGTGAACGCGACGACGGCCTCGCCACGCGAGGTCGGCTCCGCGGCGGTGGGTTGGTCAGGACTGGCGAGCGCCGCGGTCGGCGCGAGGACGAGTGCGAACGCGGCGACAACCGCGCGCAAGGATCGCTTCACGAGTGCCTGCTCCTGTAAGACGTAGGGCCCCCTCGCACGTCTGACGGCGGAGCGTCACGAACGTCGCGTCGGCTCCCCGTCCCAGCGCGCGCGCCGCATGTCGACGCGCCCGCCGCGGAACGGTACCCGTTCGCGTTCGAGCAACGCCCGCGCCTCCTCGGGCGCCGACGGGTTGGGCCGGCCGTCGCTCGTCACGACGCGGTGCCAGGGCACGCCGCCGCCGTACTTGGCGAGGACGCCGCCGACGGCCCGCGGGCCACCGCGGCCGAGGTACTCGGCGATGTCGCCGTACGCCATCACCCGCCCGCGCGGGATCCGCGCGACGACGTCGAGCACCTGCTCGGCGAACTCAGTCGGCTCGGCCACGAGCCCCGACCCTAGCTAGTGGTGCCACTACTGGTGAGTAGCGGCAGCGACCCGAGCACGAACTGGTGAACGGCGGCGCCGCTACTCACCAGTAGCGTTGGACGCGGGAGCCGGGCCGACCGCTCCCCGCGGCTAGAGGGTCGGCACGGTCCCGTACGGCGTGGCCGTCCCCACCAGCTTGGCGCTGACGTTCGGGCTGTAGTCGAGCAGCACGTTCGTCGCGGACGACATCGGCACCGCGAACCGCCACTGCTGCCCGGCAAGCTCGTCGGTGTTCTTCGGCGCGAACGTGTTGTCGCTGTCCTGCGTGACGAAGAAGTGCAGGCCGTGCTGCCCGAACGCACCCGCGAACGGCGTCCGCTGCCACTCCGGCGTCGTCGCCGGGTCGGCCGCGGGGGCGCAGTGCAGGTCGGCGTACGTCAGCGTCGACGGCGCGCCGTGCGCCTTCCAGTAGTCGACGTAGCCCTGCTTCACCCGCGCGTCGGTCGTCGCCTCGCCCGGCCACGGGCGCGGCAGCGGCGCGTCACCCGTACCGTCGTCGAGGCACGCGTCGTCGCGGTAGTACGGCACCGCCGCGAAGTTACCCGCGAGCTCAGTCGCCGACGTCAGCTCGAACTGGTAGACGAGACCGCCGTTCGGACCCGCGACCTCCTCGGGCTTCTCGATCGCCGAGCAGACGTCGAACGTCGGGTCGCAGGTGTCGAAGAACGCGGCCTGGCCGCTCACCGGTACCTGGTCGACCTGGCCGGTGTCGTCGTTGACGCCGTCGATCGCGACGCCGCCCGGCTTCACCAGGTCGTAGTACGTCGAGACCGCGCCGGGGTTGTAGTCCCACGACGTGTAGAGACCGTCCGGCGGGATCGGATGCACGCGGACGTGGTAGCCGAACACGTCGGCGTCGCGGTAGTACGTCTCGGTCTTCGTGACGTTCGTGCCGGAGTCGGCGCCCCAGACCTCGCGGATCGCGCGGACCGGGCCGGCGCGCCAGCCGAGCAGCGCGGAGTTGACCTCCCAGTTGACCTGCTCGTCCTCGAAGCCGACGACGGAGATCGACGAGTCCGGGCTCTGCTGGAACGCGCGACCCTTCCAGCGGCTCACGACGTCGGGGCCGTAGTCAGCCGTGGTCCCGGGCTTCGTCACCTGGAAGCCGCGGACCATCCAGCGGCCGCTCGCGGTGAGCCGGTACGTCGGCGTGCTGACGACCATGCCGTCGCGCGGCTGCCGGTCCGTCGACGCCCGCGGGGTCACGCCGTCGTCGCACACGGTGCCGGGGATGTTGGGACCGTAGCCCGTGTTGCTGCTGCCGATCTTCTCCGGGTCGTCGTCGGCGAACGAGTTGCGGTCGACCCACGCGTCGGCGTTCGCGTCACGGGCGAACGTGACGTACGGCGAGTTGGTGGCGTTGAACGACGAGCCGCTCGCCTTGAGGAACAGATACACGTAGCCGGCCACGCCGGTGAGCGGGTCGGTGACGCGGATCGTCTGACCCTCGCTGCCGGGAAGCGTCTTCGCGGGGAGCGCCGCGCCGGCGGGCGCCGCCGGGCCCGCGTCGCGCGCCATGACGACGACCTCGTCGTCGTCGTCGAGCGTCGGGACCGGGTCCGGCATGGCGGCGGTGTAGCCGGCGGTGTCGAGCGAGCCGTCGGGAGCGGGGTTCGCGTACGCCGGGAGCGACGCGTTCTCGCTCGCGGTCGCGTAGCGCGCGACGCAGTCGCCGAAGACCTTCTTCCACGCCTCCTCGCCAGTCGCGTGCGAGTCCGGCGCCCAGGCGTACGTCAGCTCCTCGTCGGTGCCGGAGTAGACCGAGAAGTCGGACCGGCCGTTGGCGAGGAAGTACGGGAAACGCTGGTCCACCTGGACCGGCACCTCGGCGAACTTGAAGCCGTTCCAGCGGAACGCCGCGATCTGGGCCGGGTCGACCCCCGTCCGCACGTCGGGCGGCACGACCAGCGTGCCGTTGTGCGCGTTCCGCACGCCGTCGCCGGTCGTCGTCGCGCCCGACGGGTACGTCTTGGCCACGCCCTCCGCGGGCAGCCGCGACCAGTCGGAGAGCTGCGCCCCGGTCAGGACGACCGGCACGGCAGCGCGGGGACCGGCGAAGGTCGCCGGCTCGGCGCCATGCGGGTTGCCCGGGCGGGCCAGGGCGCCGGTCGTCGGGAGCAGGGCGAGGACGGACAGGAGCATGAGGGGACGGCGCAGGTGCGACATGCCGAACTACGTTCGGCGCCGTCCAGCGGGCTCCTGCTTGGCCAGCGCGGGTCGGGGTCAGCCGGCGACGACGCGGATCGAGGTCGCCCGGCAGGCCGTCACGGCCACGTGGAACGCCTTCCAGGTCGACCTGCCGGTCTTGCTGACCCAGACCGAGTACCGCTGGCCTTCGGCGAGCGCGGGGACGTCGAACTTGTTGGTGTCGCGGGTCGTGCCGACCGCCCAGCCGAGGATCTGCTGCTGCGAGTCCGGCGCCTCGGACCAGGCGATGGCGCGGTCGATCGCGACCGCCCGGCCGGCCTTGTCGACGACGGAGCCGGCGATCGAGCCGGTCCGGCCGTGCGCCGCGCAGACGACCGGAAGGCGCACCACGATGTCGCCGCGGTTGACGGGCACCCGGCGCCGCAGCGACCCGCCGTACTTGGCGTTCGTGACCTTGCCCTCGGGACCGAGTGGGTACGCCTCGACCCAGATCTTGACGACGTTGGCGGGGAGACGGTCCACCCGCCACGTGTTCGTCGTCTTGGCCGAGTGCTTCGCCCCGGCCGCGGGCGTCGTCCGGTTGAGCTTGACGGTCGCGCCATACCCCTTCACCGGGCAGCCGTCCATCCCGACCCCGTCGCCGTCCGACGAGACGAAGGCGACCGAGACCTGGACGTTGGCGTCCAGCCCGTCCTCGCCCTTCGCGGTGCCGCCGACGTAGTGGTTCGTGGGAGGCGCGCAGTAGTCCCCGACGCGGACGCAGGTCGGCGTGCTCGCCAGGTAGGTCCGCTGGCTGGTGGCCTCGTCGGCGACGAGCGTGTTCGCCCCCGGGTCCGGGGACAGGCCGTACGGCGCCGTCCGCACCGTCACGACCCGGAAGCCCGAGAGCACCGAGCCGCGGCCGATCTTCGCGCGGGACCTGAACAGCGACAGCGGCGCGTGGACGTGGATCTCGTTCGTGGCCCACGCCATGGACCCGGTCGCGCGCCCCAGCGACGTCGTCGCCGGCCCGGTGACGGGCGCCGAGCCGTTGAGGTAGCCCGCGTCGTACGCCGCGCTGTACGGACCGGAGGCCGCGAGGTAGAAGCGGTCCTGGCTGCCCGAGACGGTGAACTCGAACCGGTACACCGCGCTGACGAACACCCCGGCCGGCGGTTGCAGCCGGGCCACGCGGACCACGGCGGTCACCAGGTAGTCGTCGCTCGCGACGTCGGCCGACACGAGGTCGAGGCCCGGGTCCGTCGCGGGAACCGTGTCTCCGATGGAGTCGGCGACGAGCTTGCACTGCTTCGGCGGGGCCGCGGCGTCCGCGACCACCGGTGCGCCCGCGACGGCGACCACCCCCGCGGCGATCGCGGCACGCAGCCGCCAGGACAGGCTCTGCCGGTGCATCGCTCGGTGCCTCCCGGTCGTCGGTGGGCTGGGACCCCGGCGCCGTGAGGGAGTGGCGCTCCGAACGTCGTGAATTGTCCCGGTACGGGCGACCCGTGTCGACAGGGGATGGCGAGCCGTGGTTCAGCAGGTGTTGGTGAGCGCCGATCCCGTCGTCGCACTGATACCCGAGCACTGGACGGTGACGTAGACCTGCGCGCCGCCCAGCGAGATGTCGGTGTCGTCGGCCCACGCGACGACCGCGCGGCCGTCCGGCGCGAGTGCCACCTGGAAGAAGTCGAGCAGGCCGCGACCGTTCGTCGTCGGGTCGCAGGTGACGCCGGTCGAGCAGATCGCGCCGAGGTGGTTCGCCTGCGTAGTGACGACGGTCTGCGCGCCGACGCCGACGCCGGTCTTGTTCGCCCAGGACAACTGCGCGAGCCGCGGATGCCAGACGTTGGACGTGTCGTCGTTCGTCAGCAACGGGTCGGTCGACGTGCCGGCGTACCAGACGACGACCGCGCGTCCCGGACCGCCGCCGACGATCCACGGGAACACGTTGGTGATGCCGTTCGTGTCGACCTGCTTCGGCGCCGTCCATGGACCGACGACGTGCGCCTTCTCCGGCTTCGCGTGAGTGACGTACACGTGCTCCTCGTCGCTGATCCACGCGGCCCAGAAGCCACCCGCCGCGTCGATGCCGAGGCTCGGGAAGATGTGGTCGTACGTCCGCTCCACCGGCCCGCTGTAGATCAGGGTGTCGGTCCAGGTGACGCCGCCGTCGTACGACGACGCGAGGTACACGTCGTGGTTGAACGTGTGCGTGCTGCCGTCGCCCGAGCCCTGGTTCTCCTCGACGGTGTGGGGCGAGGTGAAGATCGTGTAGACGGGCTTCGGCGATGCGGTCGAGTGCATGTCGACGACGACGGCGCCGAGCTCGTTGTTCATCAGGGCTTGCCCGATGTGGTCGAGGTCGATGGCCTGCCCGACGCCGGGGCTCGACGGGATCGCGGTGTTGTGGAACGTCGCACCGCCGTCCGTCGACTTCGACACCTCGATGTTGTTGGTGGCCGGGATGTGGAACGTCATGTACACGACGCTGCCTTCGCCGGCGGCCATCCACTCACGGTCGTTCCCCGCGACCTCCGACGAGACGAGGCTCGGGGACGTGAACGTCGCGCCGCCATCCGTCGACTTCGCGGAGATGAGGTTGGCGAGGTACAGGCTGGAGTAGGCGACCGTCGTCCCGGAGAGGGCGAGGTCGCAGTCGCCACCGCCGACGCCCTGGTCGGGTGGCGCCGTGAACCGTTGCTGCGAGAGGTCGCGGTAGTCGGGCAGCGTCCAGAACTCGCAGCCGATGGTGTTCGACGCAGGCGCCGCCACGTAGATGCGGCCGTTCGGGTCGACGCGGACGCTCGGCTCGGCCTGCAGGATGCCGTACAGCGGACTGCCGCTGGTCAGCAGCCGGACGCCCGGTTTGAACGCGAGCGGCGCGGGTCCGCCACCCCCCGGCTTGGCGGCCGCGGCAGGTAGCGCGACGACGAGTACCGCGACGAACGCCGCGGGCAGCGCATGGCGACGCATAGGACCTGTTGTTCCACTCCTAGGTCCCGGCGTCATGACGTATCCGGACTAGTTACGCTGCCTGCCATGGACACCGATCGCTACCTGGAGCACCTGCGCGCGGACGCCGCGCGACTGGCCGACGCGGCGCGCGCCAGCGGACTCGCCGCGAAAGTACCGACCTGCCCCGAGTGGGACGTCACGGCGCTCGTCGAGCACGTCGGCGCCGTGTACGCGCACAAGATCGAGTGCATGCGGCTGCGGAGACGGCCGGAGGAGTGGACCAAGGAGACGCCGGCCGGCACGGACCCGGTCGACTGGCTGACGGCGGAGCTCGACACGCTCGTCGGCGAGCTGGTGTCGCGCGGCCCGGACGCGCCGGCGTACACCTGGTACCCGCCGGACCAGACGGTCGGCTTCTGGTACCGGCGGATGGCCCAGGAGACCGTCGTGCACCGGGTCGACGCCGAGGCCGCGGCGGGCCATCCCAGCGTCGTCGACGACGACATCGCGCTCGACGGCATCGACGAGATGCTCCGGGTGTTCCTCGGCGGACCCTGGTGGGAGGAGGAGCCCGAGCCCGCGGCGACCGGCAGCACGTACGCCATCACGGCCGCGGGCGAGACGTGGCGGGTGACGCTGCAGACGACCGCGGTGACGATCGCGCGCGGTCCGGGCGACGCGGTCGCCGAGGTGACCGGGATGCCGTACGACGTGCTGATGTGGGTGTGGGGACGCCCCTCGTCGGCGGCGGTGAGCGGTGACGTGACGGAGCTGCGCGAGCGGCTCGCGAAGGTCAGCGACTAGCTAGCTAGTAGGTCGGCAGGCTCGGGTCGACCTGGTGCGCCCACGCGGTGACGCCGCCCTGCACGTGCTTCGCCGACGAGAACCCCGCGCCCTTGAGCAGCGCGAGCGCCTCCGCGGACCGGACACCGGTCTTGCAGTAGACGATGACCGGCTTGTCCATCGGCAGCTCGGACAGGTGCGCGGGCAGGTCGCCCTTCGGGATGAGGACGCTGCCCGGGATGCGGACGATGTCGTACTCCCCCGGCTCGCGGACGTCGACGAGGAGGAAGTCCTCGTTCGAATCGAACATCGCCTTGAGCTCGGACGCCGTGATGGTCGCGGTCGCCGCGGCCTCGACGGCCTCCTCCGACACGCTGCCGCAGAACGCCTCGTAGTCGATGAGCTCGGTGATGGTCGGGGTCTTCCCGCAGAGCGGGCACTCCGGGTCCTTGCGGGCGCGGACGGTGCGGAACTCCATCGCGAGCGCGTCATAGATCATCAGCGTCCCGACGAGCGGCTCGCCGGTGCCGGTGAGGACCTTGATCGCCTCGGTGACCTGGATCGAGCCGACGGTGCCGCAGAGCACGCCGAGGACGCCGCCCTCGGCGCACGACGGCACCAAGCCGGGCGGCGGCGGCTCGGGGTAGAGGCAGCGGTAGCACGGGCCGTGCTCGGCCCAGAAGACGCTGGCCTGCCCGTCGAAGCGGTAGATCGAGCCCCACACGTACGGCTTGCCCGACAGCACGCACGCGTCGTTGACGAGGTAGCGGGTCGCGAAGTTGTCCGTGCCGTCGACGATGAGGTCGTACTGGCTGACGATGCCGAGGGCGTTGGAGGAGTCGAGGCGCTCCTCGTGCAGGACGACGGTGACGTACGGGTTGATCTGCTCGATGGTCTCCTTGGCGCTCTGCGCCTTGGAGCGCCCGATGTCGCTCTGGCCGTGGATGATCTGCCGCTGCAGGTTGGTCTCGTCGACGACGTCGTAGTCGACGATGCCGAGCGTGCCGACGCCCGCGGCGGCGAGGTACATCAGCGTCGGCGAGCCGAGGCCGCCGGCACCGACGGCGAGGACCTTGGCGTTCTTCAGGCGCTTCTGCCCGTCCATGCCGACGTCGGGAATGATCAGGTGCCGCGAGTAGCGGCGAATCTCGTCCTTGGTCAGCTCGGTGGCGGGCTCGACCAACGGTGGCAGCGACAACGTAGGGCTCCTCGAAGCGGTGTCTAGGGGGCAACCGCGCCGTGGCGCCGCGGATTCCCGCTGCCAGGTTACCGGCGTGCGGCGCGGCCCTCAGCCGCCGGGACGCCACCAGGGGCGGCGCTTCTCGCCGGACTCCCCCTCGCTCTCGGGGTCGTGCTCGCGGACGGCGTCCCAGCCCCAGGCCGACGGCGGCGCTGGCTCGGGCGGCTCGTCGACGGACCACGCGTCGAGCGGCACTTCCTCGGGCTCGACAGCGTCCGCCGCGGTCCCGGGCTCGGCGTCCTCGATCTCGGCGGCGACGGAGTCGGGCGCGGCCAGGTCGGTGGTCTCCACCGGCTCGTCCTCGACGTCCTCGTCGGCATGCGGCGCGTCCGGCGCGGTCTCCTCGTCGTCGTCGTCGGCCTGCTCGCTCGCGTCAGTCCACGGCGCCGACGCGGGTACGACGGGGACGGTCATCGTCGCCGTCATCGGCATCTCGTCGTCCTCGTCGTCGTCCGTCGCCTCGCGGTCGGCGGCGGTCGGCGGCGGCAGGGAGTCCGCGCCGCCGCGCGGGCGGAGCAATGCCTCGGCGAGCGCGATGACAGCGGAGTCGATGCGATCGGCGAGCGACCGCAGCGTCGCGGCCGCGTCAGAACGGACCTCGCCCGCGACCTCGTCCAACCGTTGCCGCAACGCGCCGACGTGCTCCCGGACCTCGGGGTCAGGCTCGCCCCCCCGCGTGACCGCGGCCGAGAGCGCGGCGATCTGCTCCTGCTGTGCGGTGACCAGCTCGGTGAGCCGGTCGAGCCGCTGGCCGACGTTCTGCATGACCTGGGCGCTGGCACCGACCGCGCGGACGACCGCGTCGAGGCGCTCGCCGAAGGCGGTGGTCGAGCCGCGGACCTCGGACGCGAGACCGGTGACCTCGCCGCGCACGATCTCGAGGGTGTGCTCGCCCGCGGCCTGGTGCATCTCGTCCTGGAGCTGGGCGAGCGACTGGCGTACCTCGGCGACGAGCGTCTGGAGCTGCCGCTGCTCGGCGATCTCCTGTTCGGCGCGGGACATCAGGGCCTGCATCCGTTCCGAGATGCCGGGCGGCTGGCCGGAGCCGAGGTACGGCGGCGGCGCCTCGGAGCCGGAGTCGGCGAAGGAGTCGTCCACGGAAGCTCCCGGATGCGGATAGGTCAGGGCGGCGCCAGTATCCACCGCGTACGGACGTCGTGGGAGCAAGCCGCGCCGGTTTGCTACCGCTCGTCCGCCAGCGGCCACGGATTCGCCCGGCAGCCGAGCAGGCCCTTGGTCTGCTGGATCATCACGTACGCGAGCCCGCCCGGCCCGCACGTCGTCCGGTGCCGGTGGCCGAGGGCGTGGCCGACCTCGTGGTTGACCATGTAGATCCGGTACGACGCGAGGTCGCCGCGATACGACGCCGCCCCGTTGCGCCAGCGCAGCGCGTTGAGTACCGACCGCCCGTGCTGGAAGCACGAGAAGATCCCGCCGGTGTCGAGCGGGTGGCAGAGCCGGTCGGTCGTCGACGGGCCGGCCAGGACGACGCGGAAAGCGACCGGCCCGGACTCGACGCGCTGGAACGACTCGCTGCCCGCCCATCCGCGCGGGTCGAACAGGATGCGTTCGACTGCCGCGGCGACGGCCCGCGGGGTCTCGGGAAGGCTGCGTTCGACCTCGACGGTGAAGCGCTGTAGCGGCCCCGACCCGTGCACCGCGCTGCGGCCCTGCGCGACGGCGAACGTGCCGTAACCGGTCGGGGCGCGCGTCGCGGTGGGCGACGGAGTGCGGGTCGGGCTCGGGGGCGCGGCCATCGTCGTCGAGGTTGGCGTCGAGGTTGGCGAGCCGGTCGGGCTCGCGGTCACGGTCGGCGTGGACGTCGCGCGGGGCGCGTCGCGCGACCCGGCGCCGGCGCGATGGGCGAGCGACTGGACGCCCGCCGCCATGACGAGGAACACGGGGAACGTGTGCAGCAGCAGCCGGCCACGCCGGGTCAGCCGGATGCCCGTCACGCGGTGGCCCGCAGGCCCTCGGTCTCGTCGAAGAGCTCGCGCACCGCGTCCGCGACGATCTCGGGCTGCTCGATCTGCGCGACGTGCGCCGCGTCGGCGACGGCGAGGAGGCGGCCGTCGCGCAAGCGGCGTACGGCGGCGGGGCCGAGTGCGGCCGGCACGAGCCGGTCGTGGTCACCCCAGACGACGAGGGTCGGCACGTCGATGGTCCCGAGCTGCCGCCAGAGGTTGCGCGGGCCGGGCTCGAAGTACGACCGGACGAGACCGCGCAGCGACCCGGAGAGCGCGGTCGCGGCCCACGGCAGCGTGCGGCGGCGTTCGACCTCCGCGGCGAGGTCGCGGATCCGGTCGGCGTGGATGAGGGACGGGTCGACCGCGCAGAGCGCGAGGACGTCGCGAGCGACGCGTTCGGGAGTGGCGCGGGCGCGTTCGCGGTCAACGAGGGTCGCGATGCCCGGCAGCAGCATGAGCGCGAGGCGGGGGTCGCTGATGCGGCGGAACCGGTACTGCGGCAGCGCCGGCGAGACGAGCGTGAGCGAGCGGACGAGGTCCGGGTGCTCGGCCGCGAGGCGTACCGAGACCGCTCCGCCGAGACTGTTGCCCAGCAGGTGCACCGGCCCGCGGTCGAGCGACGCGATGTAGGCAGCGATCGCGCCGGCGTGGGTGTCGAGGCCGTAGCGGCCGCCGACGGGCGGACCGGACCGGCCGAACCCGGGCAGGTCGGGTGCGTGCGCGTCGACCCGGTCGGCGAGCAACGCGACGAGGTCGGTCCAGTTGTTCGAGGAGCCGCCGAGGCCGTGGACGAAGACGGCGGGCGGTGCGTCCGGGTGGCCGGCGCGGCGGACGTAGAGCGCATAACCCTCGACGCCGACCGTATTGCCCGGCCAGGGCGGGACCGGCGGCGCGCCGGGTCCGGGGAGGCGGGCTCGCATGACGTCGAGGGTACCGGGGCTCGTCACCCGATCGGGTGACAGCGGTCGCGGGCGCGTCGCCGATGCCAGGAGCACCAGCAGCACAGGAGCCCAGTCTTCATGCGTTCGTTCCACCGTCCCTTGGCACTGCTCGCCGCCGCCGCCGCGGCGTCCTTCGTCCTGATGCCGTCGCCGGCGGTGGCGTTCTCGACGGCCAACGGCGTGCGCCTCAACGCCGTGGAGGCGCGTCTCGCGTCTCTCATCAACCAGGCGCGGACCAGCCGCGGGATCCCCGCGCTCGTCGTGACGCCGGGGACGACCGACCTCGCGCGCGACTGGTCGATGTCGCAGGCGACGCGCAACACGCTCCAGCACAACCCGAACCTCGTGAGCGGCATCGAGCGGCACGGCTCGCCGGACTGGCACGTCGTCGCGGAGAACGTCGGGCGCGGCTCGACCGCGGACTCGTTGTTCAACGCGTACATGAACTCGCCGGGCCACCGCGAGCACATCCTCGACCCCGGCCTGCGCTACCTCGGCATCGGGTGGGTCGAGCGGCCGAACGGCATCGGCTACAACACCCAGGTCTTCGTGAACCAGTACACGACGGCGTACGGCCACAACCGCGTCCCCGCACTCGGCGGGCTCGCGGACACGCGGACGCCGACGACGCCGCTGACAGTGGCGTCGTTCGAGAGCGGATGGGACTCGCGGGTGCTGCTCGCGCGGTCTGGGTCGGGCCTCGCGACGAGCGGTCCGACGTTCGAGTCGCCGACGACGGCCGACCAGAGCGTGCGATTCGCGGTGCGCGAGACCGCCGTCGCGACGGGTGGTGGCGTGGACCTGCGGGTGCGCGACGCGCTCGACCTGCGGAACGCGACCGGCCTGCGGCTGCGGCTCGGCGCGACGACCGCGACCGGCCGGCCGATCTCGCTCCAGGTGGGCTTGCGCCGCGAGCTCGGGACCAACGCGGTCGTCGGGCGGGTCGTCGTCCCGAGCGGCGGGTGGGTGACGGTGACGCTGCCGGTCCCGTCGGGGGCGCGGAACTTCCGTAACGTCGTCGGCGTGGCGGTGTCGCGGGCGGCGCTGGAGTCGTTGAGCTCCTCGTTGACCGGGCGATCGGTGACCGTCCGCATCTCCGACATCGCGGTCATCGCTTAGAGAGCGAGGTCCTGACGCATCCCGTCGGCGATGAGCGTCGAGGGCTGCGCGCCCGTCGCCGTGACGGTCTCGCCGTCGAGCAGCACGCCGGAGCACTCCGGGATCCCGAGCACGTCGACGCCAGATGCGTACTCCCGCAACGCCCGCTCCCAGCGCGGGTTGGCGCCGGAGAAGTGCGGGATCACCGCGAAGTCCTCGACCACGCCGAACCCCGCGCCGACCTCGGGCGCGCCACGGCCCGGGAGCAGCGTCGTCGCGCAGAGGACCATCGCGCCCGCGCTCGACCCGGTGACGACCCGGTCGGGATCGGCGGCGGCGGCGGTGATCGCGTCGTGCAGTCGCGTACCGACGACCGCGTCGCGGAGCCGGCGCGGCGAACCGCCGGGGATGACGAGGAACGTGGCGTTCGTCACGGCGTCGAGGGCGCCGGCGGGATCCTGCCGCGCGTCGGGCGCGACGGAGACGTCGGTCGCGCCGAGGTCGCGGTAGTAGCGGGCGCCGTTCGCACCGGCGGTGTCGTACTCGCGACCGGGCGCGCCGGCGAGCGGGAGCAGGACGACGAGACCGTGGCCCGCGGTCGCGAGAAGTAGCGCATCCATGTCGCGGCACTCGGGAGCGAACTCGTTGCCGCCCTGCAGGCAGATCAGGCCCATGCCGCGACCGTACCGGCCTACGGCCTGTCTCCTGGGTCGGCGCCGGCGCGAGCGGGGTACAGGCCCTAGCGCAGCAGGGCGCCGAGACGACGGTTGAGGCCGTCGAGGGTCGCGCGGATGACTGCCTGGCGGACGTCCTCGCGGACGACCGCGGCACCCGTGAGTCGCTCGCTGCCACTCGGCGTGACCAGCGTGACGCCGGCGACGACCGTACGGTCCCGGCCGGTCTGGGTGACCTCGAGGTGGTCGAGGTCGAAGCGCGCCTTGCCGTCGATGAGCTCCTCGATCGCGCGCAACGTAGCGAGCGCGACGGCGCGCTGGACGCCGGACTGCGTCGCCGTCCCGTGCGCCTCGCCGGTCGCGCTGCGTCCGCCGAAGCCGAGCGTCACCGACGCGGCGATGTCGAGACCGGACGACACGAGGTGCATGCGCTGGATCGCGGGGCGGTTCTGCACCGGGGCGCCGTCGCGGACGACGGGGTCGCCCGGGACCTCGGCGTCCTCGACGAGCTGGACGCGTTCGGCGTCGACACCGAGGCCGAACCGTTCGCGCAGCAGGCGGCCGACCGAGGTGGCGACCTGGACTTCGTCGTAGCCGGGAGCGAGGCCGAGCCGGAGCAGGCCCATGCCGCCGCCATCCCCGTCCGGCTCCACGTCGGCGTCGGCGACTCCCGGCACGGCGCGCAAGGCCGCGACGATCTCGTCGTAGTCCGTTACCGTCACGGTGAGCCTTTCCGGGCAGGGTGCAAGCAGGGCCTTGCCCCAAGATGTCGGCCGATTGGCCTAATGGCTTGAGACGGCGACCGGGTGGAGGGGGTGGCGGTGACGTCGTACGACGAGGAGTTCACTCCTGAGATCGACCCTCCCCTGTTCGAGCCGCCGCCGCCCGCGACGCTCCTGGGCAGAATCTTCGCGCACCGGGCGCGCCAGCGCACTGTAGTCCAGGCTCCGTTGGTCCCGGTGGCCGGGCGGACGCGCGGGGCGCCGCCGGACGCCGTGCCCGCCCCGGTCGTGCCCGAGGGCGTGCGGGAGGCGACGCCGGCGGCGGCTCCGGACGGTCCGGACGAGGAGATCGTCGGGCCGCCGGTCGTCGGACCGCCGGTCGTCGAGCCCCCCGTCACCGCCGCCGTCCCGGACGCCGACGGGCCGCGGCACTCCGAGCCCGGTGCGGCAGCGCCGGCGATCGTCGCGACGCGGTACTGCCCGGGTTGTGACGAGCGGGTTCCCGTCGCGGCCGACGGCCTGCACTGCCACCTCGGACACCGGCTCTCGCCCGCGCACGGGCGGTCACGGCGCGGCCGGCTCAGGCGCGGGCGCAGGTGATACACCGCCGCGTCGCGGGGAGCGCGGCAAGGCGTTCGGCGCCGACAGCTGCGCCGCACCGCTCGCAGGTGCCGTAGACGCCGCCGTCCAGCCGCGTGAGCGCGGCGTCGATGTCCGCGAGCCGCTGGCGCGTGGCGTCGAGCACGGCGAGCAGCTGAGCGCGTTCGAACCCGATCGTCGCGCCCTCGGGGTCGTGCTCGTCGTCGGCGTTCGAGGAGTCGGACGCGGCAACCAGCGCCTCGAAGTCGGCCTGGAGCGCGGCCGCCTGCGCCGCGGCGCGCTCGCGGTCCGCCGCGAGCGCGTCCCGCACCGAGTCGCCCACCACGACGAGGAGGCTACGACCCCGGCTACGCGGACTTGCGCGACGGAGCCTTGGCTGCCTTGCCCGCGGCCTTCTTCGCGGGCTTCTTGGCTGCCGGCTTCTTCGCCGCGGGCTTCGCGGGCTTGCCAGGCTTCGCGGCCTTGGCCGGGCGCGCGGACGCCTCGGCCCGGCGCGCCTTGTCCGCGTCCGGCCCGCCGAGCCGGCCGGCCTTCGCCGCGTCGACGCTCGCCCGCAAGGCGGACATCAGGTCGACGACCGCCGCGCCCTCCTCCGGCCGCTCGACCGGCGCGACGAGCTCGTGGCCCGCGACCTTGGCCTCGATGACCTGTTCGAGCGCCTCGCGGTACGCGTCGTGGTGCGTCGCGGGGTCGAACTCGCCCGACAGGCTCTCGATCAGCGTGCTCGCCATGGCGAGCTCCTGCGGGCGGACGTCGACGTCCTCCTCGAGGAACCCGAAGTCGGGCTCGCGGATCTCGTCCGGCCAGAGCATCGTCTCGAGCACGAACACGCCGTCCCTGACCCGCACGGCCGCGAGCGCCTCGCGCTGGCGCAGCGCGACCTTGACGACCGCGACCTTGCCGGACTCCTCCAACGCGCGGACGAGCAAGACGTACGGCTTGAGCCCCGACTTCTCGGGCTCGAGGTAGTACGACTTGTTGAAGTAGATCGGGTCGAGCTCCTCGAGCGGAACGAACTGGACGACGTCGATCATCCGGTTGGTCGTGATCGGGATCGAATCGAAGTCCTCGTCGCTGAGGACCACGATGCTGCCGTCGGGCATCTCGTAACCCTTGGCGATGTCGGCGTACGACACTTCCTCGCCGCAGGTCGTGCAGACCCGTTGGTACCGGATCCGGCCACCGTCTTCACGGTGTACCTGACGGAACGAGATGTCGCGCTCCTCGGTCGCCGAGTACAACTTGACCGGGATCGAGACGAGCCCGAACGAGATCGCGCCCTTCCAGATGGATCGCACGCGTGAGCCCCTTCGAGGTCGGAGGCGCCCGGGAGCGCGCCTCTGTCCCGATCATGGTGCTACCCGCGCCACTCCTGGTCCACGCCACGCGTTCAGGGAGCACGGGCGATCGACCCGATGCGCCAGCGTCCGGCGACCTGAATGAGGTGAATCCGCCAGCTACGCGGACCGCTCGCCGGCCAGTGATGCACGGCGCGGCCGGTGCGGTCGACGGCGGTGTACGCCGACGTCCGGTCGACGACGAGGGCGTCGACGGCGTCCGGACCGACCCGGGTGGCCGGGTCTGCGGCGATCGGCAGGACGGTGACGGCAACGAGCGTGCTCGCGGCGGACCGCAGCGCCAGTCCGTCGCGGGCGAGAGCGCGCAGGCGCCGGGCGTCCTCGGCGTGACAGGCACAGGCCGGCGCGGCCCAGGCGTCGGGGTCGCCGGTGACGGGGTCGGCGTACGCGGCCGCACGGGCCCGGTCGAGGTCCGCGAGGACGCGGCGCACGGTGGTCGGTGTCGGGTGGGAGGACGTGCGGAGGCGGGGCACGGTCGCGTGGCGCGCGGCAGGCCGCGTGGACAGGAGGACGGCCGCGGCCGCGCCGCCGAGCGTCGCGACGGCGACGAGGGCGGCGATGAGGACGAGCCGGGTACGAGCCATGCCACGACGATGACGGGCGTCGCAAGAGCCTTCCTAGGTCGCGGTGGGGATCTGTGGACAGCCGCGACCTGTGGATGAGGGCGCGCCTGGCGGGGCGGCGGGAGCGGGCGGTCAGGCCGCGCCGGGCGCGAGTGCGGCCATGGTGGCCTCGAGCTCGGCGACGATCGCCGGGACCTCGCGCTGGCCACTGAAGAGAAACGCGACCGGCTCGTCGACCCCCGCGGCGCGGAAGGCGTCGAACCGCTTCCGGACGTCCTCCGCCGGGCCCGCGAGGCAGAGCGAGTCGACGAACGCCTCCGGCAACGACGCCGCCGCGCCCTTGCGGTCCCCCGCGTCCCACAGCGCCATCGCGGCCTCGCATGCCT
>CBQZLL010000022.1:0-18278 GCA_967749945.1 uncultured Frankiaceae bacterium | reverse complement strand
GAGCGTCGGCCGCCAGCCCGGCGCCGCGCTGGCGGGCATGATGGCGATCATGAATGCGGACGAGGTCGGCATCGGCGTGGTTCTCCAGGACATGCAGGCATCGTTGCCAGCCACCAGCCATCGCAACTACACCGTCCATCTCGGCACGGTCCTCCAACAGCTCGTCGAGAACGCCGTCGTCCACGGCGGCGACGGCCCGGTCGAGGTCGTCGGCGCCGACCTCGGGGACGGCATCGTCGGCATCGAGGTCCGCGACGAGGGGCCCGGCATCCCGGAGGAGGAGCAGGAAGCGGCGCTCGGCCGGTTTCGGCGGATCGGAGAGCACTCCGTACCCGGCACCGGCCTCGGCCTCTACCTCGCCCGCCGCCTCGTCGAGGGCATGGGCGGCGAGCTCACGCTACGGTCGGCCGCCGGGATGGGCTGCACCGTCGTCGTGCACCTGCCGTCACCCGACCTCGCGGTGCCACTCCCCCGGCCCGCGTTCGAGGCGGAGGAGCAGCTCACCGAACGAACCGACCTCGCCCGCTAGCGCCCGCCCGTTCGTCGGGTGCAACGTCGCGATCACCGCGCCCGCCGCGTCCTCGGGCAGCGGCTGGGGGTCGACGTCGTTGAGATGGACGAGCGTCTCCGCGAGCAGCACCGCCGCGACGGTCTCGGCAGTGACGAAGCGGTCCGGATACCGGGCGGGCGCGCCCGGGCCCGCCGTCCTGAGCGCCTCGACCGCGTCGTGGACGACGACCGCGAGCTGGTCGGCGAGGACGGCGTCGCGGCTCGGCCGCCGCGGCGTCCGGTACGTCTCCGGCGCCTGCCCGCCGTCGACCTCCAGCGCCTGGTCGGCGGCGGCGTACCCCGCGACGAGGTGCGCGACGGCGTCGGCCCGCGTCCAGCCGGGGCACGCGGATGCCGCGCGCCACCACACCGCGCCCCGGCGGCGGACCCGGTCCACGGCGTTCGCACCCGCGTTGTCCACAAGCGCGACGACCGTCCACAGATCCGGGACGTCGGGTATCGACAGCACGGCACGGACGCTACCTTCAGCCGCGTGACCCGCCGACGGCCCGCTCTCGCGTTCGGCGCCCTCTGGGCGCTGGGCGCGTCGGCGGCGTGCACCGGCTCCGGTCACCCCGCGGCATCGCCGACGCCGTCGGTCACGGTCACCTCGGTGTCCCCGTCCCCGACGGCGACGCCCTCGACCTCGGCAACCCCGTCCCCCGCCCCGACGCCCCGTCCGGTGGCGTGCCCGACGACGTACGCACCACCCGACCCCCTCCGCCCGGTCGTCGCGCTGTCGTACGTCGTCGCCGACGACAAGGCGACTGTGCGCGGGACGGAGCGCGTGACGTTCACACCCGACCTCGCCGTCGAGCGCCTCGTCTTCCGTCTCTGGGCCAACGAGCCCGCCGCGCGGAAGGGTGGCGGCCACACCGAGGTCACCAGCGTCCGCGTCGACGGTGTGGTCGTACGGCCCGCCGTCAGCTCCGCGAACACCCTCGTGTCCGTGCCCCTCGGCCGCCGCGCGCCACCCGGCACCGCGATCGAGGCGGAGCTCGGCTTCGACCTCACGTTGCCTCGCGGCGTCAACGAGCGGCTCGGCCACTCGGGCGGCACGGCGTGGTTCGGATCCGGGTTCCCGCTGCTCGCCTGGGAACGCGGCCACGGCTGGGCCACCGAGCCACCGACCTCCGCGTTCGCCGAGGCCGCGACGAGCGAGGAGTTCCGGCTCGACCTGCGGGTCGACACCGCGCCCGGTGACGTCGTCCTCGGCACGGGCCGCACCGTCGGCACCGCCGGGCGGGTCCGGCACCGCGTTGCCGACGCGGTCAGGGACGTCGTCGTCGCGGTGGGTCCGTTCCGGGTGGCCCGGGCGAACGCCGGCGGCACACCCGTCACGGTCGGGGTCGCGCCTGGCCTGCCGGACGACCCCGGGCGGCTGGCCGCGCTGCACGTCCCGGCGATCGCGGCGCACGCGGCACGGTACGGGCCGTTCCCGTACGCGACCCTCGACGTCGCCGTCGTACCCGATGTCCACGGGGGCATCGAGTTCCCGGCCGGGATCATCCTGGGCAGCGGCCAGGACCGCGACGCCACGCTCGTCCACGAGGTCGCGCACGAGTGGTTCTACGGCCTCGTCGGCGACGACCAGGGCCGCGACCCGTGGCTGGACGAGGCGTTCGCGACGTACGCGGAGGCACTGGTCCGCGGCACCGGGCCGCGGTACGAGGCGACCACCATCGCGGCCTCGGGGCGTAACCGGGTCGGCGCGCCGATGACGTACTGGGAGTCGCACACGGCGGTGTACTACCGGTCCGTCTACGTCCAGGGCGCCGCCGCGCTGCTGCGCGCCCGCCGACTCGTCGGCGCGACCGCCTGGGACCGGGCGATCCGGTGCTACGTCGCGCGCAACGCCCACCGGATCGCGACTCCGGGCGACCTCCGGAGCGCCCTCGCCGGGCTGCCGGCGGCGGTCACGGTGCTCCGGCGGGTCGGCGCGCTCCCGGCCGGCTGACAGGCCGGGGGACGCGGCTGAGACCAGGTCCAAGTCAGGTCTTGCCGTCGCGTCCCGAGCGGGCCATCGTGTCGGCATGGACCGCTAGACGCGTACCGGGAGGTCGCATGTCGCTGCACCACTCCTTGGAGACCCACCACAACCTGCTCCAGCGGATCCCCGAGGTGACCGGGCGGCACCTCCCGCACTGGTTCGAGACCATCGAGAACGGTCCAGCCCTGCTCCGCTTCGAGGAGCGGGTGAACTGGCTCAAGGACGAGCACGACCTGCCCCACGGCTACGCCACCGCGCTGGTGTACGAGCACGACCAGCGCCGCCGCGCCGTCTCGTAGCGCGCGTCCCTGAGGGCCTGTCTCCCGGATCGGCGCCGGCGCGAGCGGGCGCCGGCGGGCGCGCGGTCCGCTGCGCCCGCGCCCCGCGCGCCGGGGCGGCCCCAAGAGACGACTCAGCCCGGTCGCGTTCGGGGGCACGCGGCCGGGCTGCGTCGACTAGGGGTCAGGACCCGACAGGCGCCTGACTGGGAACGTGCTCGCCGGACTTGCCGTGCGACTGGCCGGCCTTGCCGTGCGGGTTCGCCGACTGGCCGTGCGTCTCGCCGGTGTCGGAGCTCTCGGTCTCGCTCTCGGCGGCGTCCGCGTCAGCGCCAGCGCCAGCGGGCTTGCCGCAGTCGCTCTGGGCGGCGGCCGAGACGAGGGCGCCGTGGTTGGTGTCGCCGTCGTGGGTCTTGTCCCCGGCGACGGACGAGACGTACTCGCCGTGGTTCTTCACGTCCGCCGGGCACGGCGGCAGTTCAACGGTGGACTCGTTCGGGGACGCCGACGTCGTGTCGGTGTGCTGCTCGGCGGCGGCGGCCCGGTGGGCCGCGGAGGTGGCGAGGCCGGTCTCGTTCCCGACGGACTGGGTGAGCACGGTGCCTGCGGTCGTTCCGCCGGAGATCAGAGCGGCGATGCCCAGCGCGGCGAGTGCGGTGGTCCGGGACAGCATGCGAAAACTCCAACCGTTGGGGTCGCGGTCGTAAGCACAGGCGACGGAGGCGCCGAGAGGATACGGGTCAGGCGGTGATCTGCCAGACCTCACCGCTCGCGGACACGACGTAGACCTCGCCCCGGGCGTCGACCCCGAACGAGTTCGGCGTCCCGCCGCGGAACGGCGCCGGGCTCACCGGGGGCTGGTCGCTCGTCCCCGCCGCGAAGTACCAGATCTCCCCGGTGCAGTGGTCCGCGAACAGGTACCGCCCGCGCAGCGCCGCCACGCTGCCGCGATACACCACCCCGCCCATGACCGCGCAGTGCCCCCCGTCGTGCAGATACGTGTGCACGGGGGTGACGACGCGGTCGGGCGAGGCGATCCGTTCCTCGAAGTTCCGGCGGCGCCCCTCGAACACCCGCCAGCCGTAGTTCGCGCCCCGCTGCCGGGCAGCCGGGACGGCGTCGATCTCCTCGACGGCGTACTGGCCGACGTCCCCGATATAGAGGATGCCGGTGGGCGGGTCGAACGAGTACCGCCACGGGTTGCGCAGGCCGTACGCCCAGACCTCCGGCCGCGCGTTGGCGTGGCCGACGAACGGGTTGTCCTTGGGGATGCCGTACGGCTTCCCGCCGGCCGGACGCGGGTCGATCCGGAGGATCTTGCCGTGCAGGTCGGCGAGGTTCTGCGCGCGGTTGCCGGGGTCGTTCGCCCCGCCGCCGTCGCCGGTGCTGAGGAGCAGCATCCCGGCCCGGTCGAACACCACGAGACCGCCGTTGTGGTTGGCGAACGGCTTGTCGATGCGCAGCAGCTCGCGCCGGGTTGCGGCGTCGGCGCGATCCGGGTTGGCCCCGGCGCGGAACTCGGCGAGCCGCACATCGCCGTCCTTCGCGTTGTAGTTGACGTAGAACTTCCGTGAGGTCGCGAAGTCCGGTGCGAACGCGAGCGAGAGCAGCCCCTGCTCGCCCGAGTTGAGGACCGACGCGCTGATGTCGAGGAACGGCGCCGGGAGGACCTTGCCGTCCCTGACGATGCGGATCCGCCCGCCCTGCTCGACGACGAACAGCCGCGGGTCGCCGACCGGCGCGGTGACGTCGACGGGACTGCTGAAGCGACCGACGAGCGCGAGCCGCGGCTTGCCCTGTTTGAGCGGTGGCGCGGTCGGCGTGCCGGTCGGCGTGCCGGTCGCCGACCCGGACGGCGTCGCGGCGGGCGTGGTCGCCGCGGACGACGAGGGCGCCGACGGCGAGGACGCCGGGCTCCCGGACGACGAGCAGCCGGCGACGAGGCACACCGTGACGATCAGGGCGAATCGGCGCATGCGAGCATCGTCACACGAACGACTGAGGAGGGCCGCGCCCGTGGACGTCGAGTCGGCACGCGAGTTCGTCAGGACCAACCGTCGCGCGGTGCTCGCGACGTTCCGCCGCGACGGGCGGCCCCAGCTCTCGCCGGTCGGGGTCGGCGTCGCGCCGGACGGGCGGCTGCGCATCTCGACCCGGGAGACGGCGATGAAGACGAAGAACGCGCGCCGCGACCCGCGGGTGTCTCTGTGCGTGATGAACGACGGGTTCTACGGCGACTGGGTCCAGCTCGACGGCACCGCGGAGATCGTGTCGCTGCCCGCGGCGATGGACCTGCTCGTCGAGTACTACCGCGACCTCGCGGGTGAGCACCCCGACTGGGCCGACTACCGCGCGGCGATGGAACGCGACCGCCGGGTCATGATGCTCGTCGAGATCGAGCGCGCAGGCCCGACCGTCTCCGGTTAGCGGCGGTACGTCGCGTAGGTCAGGTCCGGGTCGTGGTCCTCGCCGGAGACGTTCGTCGGGGTCGCCGCGCGGGTCCAGTCGGCGAACGCCGAGAAGTAGCCCGACGCGGGACCGCCGAGCGCCGACCACGGCACCGTGAACACCAGCCGCCGCCCGCCGAGCCCGAACGTCCCGGGGTACTTCACCCGGCCCTTGGGACCCTGGAAGTACGCGTACCACCCGTCGGGCTCGCCGTCGGCGAACACCTGGTACTGACTCTCCAGGTCGGTCACCGCCCGGTAGAAGTCGACGCCGATGCCCATCGTCTCGTTCGACGGCAGCCGGGGCGGGAGGCTGCCGTTCATCGTCACGGTGATCCGCGCGCTCGTGCCGTTGTCCTCGACGGTCACCGCGACGAGGTCGCCGTACGACGGCGTCGCACTCCCCGCGTCACCCGTGCGGTCCGTCGTCGCGCCGACCTGGTGGTACGGCGCGCTCGGCGTGCCGGGGCCCGGTGCCGACGCCTGGGTGGTGCCGCTGGGGGCGTCCGAGGTGCCTGCCGACGCGCCGGGCGGCCGCGGGCCGCCGGTCGCGCCCGCGGAGGCGGACGCCGACGGCACGACGGTGTCGGTCGGGACGGGCGCCAGCGAGGACGGCCGGACCGCGAGGTTGCGCTGCGGCGAGTCTCCGGGGTCCTTGGAGTTGCCGACAGCGCACCCGGAGATGGTCAGCGCGACGGCGATCAGGGCCGCACGCACTCCGAGGGCCCGGCGAAAGCCGGGCCCTCGGAGGACGTGGTGGTACGTGCTCAGCTGTACGTTGCCTTGTCGCGCATGTCATGCGGAACGTAGATCACGAACGGGTCCTGGTCCGAGTCGTCCGACGAGCAGCTGTCGAGGCCGTTGTCGAAGGTCGCGTCCCAGTTGATCGTGTACGTACGGCCATCGCCCTTACCCGAGCGCTCAGCGCGCAGGGCGAGGGAGACCGTTGCCGAGCCCTGGCCCGACGCCATCGGGCTGCCCTCAGGCGTGTAGTCCGGGTCGTGCTGCGGGCCACCGTCGCCACCCACGGCGTCGGTGATCACCGGGCGGAGCGTGAGCGTCACGTCGTCGCCGCTGCCGTCGGTCGCGGTGACCGGCTCAGAGACGAACTTGTGGTTCGGCGGCCACAGGGTGACCGGGCCGACCAGCGTCACGGTGTTGTCGTTACCGCAGTCGGCCTGCACCGTGTGCGGACCGTACTTGTTGCCACCGGCAAAGCCGGGGCCGGAGACCGTCAGCGCAGCGATGACGCCGAGACTAACGACGCCAACCTTGGCGATCTTCAACAAAACCCTCCTTCGTCATGCGGCCCTGCCCCCGCAAGACTCGCGAGCCTGAGAAACGGTGCAGTCGTTCGCCACCCTGGCGACGACCTCCTGCAAGGAGAGTTACGCCGTTCGGGCGATTTCCTCTCACCCGTCCGGAGTCGTGCCCTCCAGGCCGCTTCGCCTACCCGCGGGCGCGCAAAGTCAAACGTCCGAGCGGCGAGAGGACCCTGCCGCGGACGTCAGGCTGGACTCGTTCGTTCGCCGCACCCCGGCAGCGAACGCTCGGACGTCCGTCGTCCACCACGGCATCGCTGTCGCTGACAGATCGCTCGCGGTCATGCGCAACGGCCAGCTCGGCGACGGCCGGTCGGGCAGCCCAGCCGTCCCCGTCACGGCGGCCAGCAATGGTCGAGACTGATCGGTGCCCCGGCGGGAGTCGGAACAGACCCGCGCACGGTCGTGCGCGTGTCGGCACCGGTCCCACTGCCGTCGCCCGCGTCGGAGTGCGTCACGTCGCGGGTGACCGACGCAGGACCGGGCGAGAGCGTGGCGAATAGGTCACGCCGTCCCCAGACCGCGGCGGTGATCGAGCGTTCCTCGGTCGGACGGTCCGCAACCCCTACGACCTTTGAGAGCTGTGTCGATGACGCGTACGACGGCGTTCACCCGGCTGGCGGCGAGTACCGCCTTGGCGCTCGGCATGTTCGGCTTGTCCGCTGGTTTCGCACCAGCCGCGCAGGCTGGCACGAACACCGCGACGTTCGGTTACACCGGCGGCGCGCAGTCGTTCACCGTCCCGTCCGGCGTCACGGCGATCACCGTCGAGGCCTGGGGCGGGCAGGGCGGCAACGGCAACGTGGGCGCGGTCGGCGGCCGGGGCGCCTACATTCGGTCCACCCTGGGCGTCTCGGCCGGGCAGGCGCTGTCCGTGTACGTCGGCGGGCAGGGCGGCACGGCCAACCGCGCGGCCGGGTTCAACGGCGGCGGCACCGGCGGCTCGTCGGCCGGCGGCGGTGGTGGCGGGTCGGACGTCCGGCTGGGCAGCACCCGCCTGGTTGTCGCCGGCGGCGGTGGCGGCGCCGCCGCCAACGACTACCCGCCGTACTCGTACGGCGGCGCGAGCGGCGAGTACGGCGGCGACGGCGGCGACGGCAACGGCACCTACCTGGGCTACGGCGGCGACGGCGCGATCACCTCGGGCGGCGCCGGCGGTGCGGGCGGCGGCAGCTGGTGGATGGCCGGCAGCTCCGGCACGGTCGCGCTCGGCGGTGCGGGTGGTGACGACGGCGGCAACGGTCGCGGAGGCGGTGGTGGTGGCGGCGGTTACCACGGCGGCGGTGGCGGCGCTGCCGCGGGCACCAACAGCAGCGGTGGCGGGGGCGGCGGGGGCTCCAGCTTCTCGTCCGGCACGAGCACGACGTACTCGTCGGGCATCCGGTCGGGGAACGGCCAGGTCGTGGTCACCTACTTCCAGCCGCAGTGCAGCGACGGCGTCGACAACGACGGTGACGGCCGTACCGACTACCCGGCCGACCCGGGCTGCGCGAACAGCCAGGACGACTCCGAGGGCGTGCCCTGCACTACCACCGCGGGCGTCACCACCTGCGTCGGCCTGGAGGCAGGCGCTGAGATCCAGCAGTTCACGGTGTACGAGCCGGGCGTCTACAACGGCCCGCACGACGTAGCCGGATACGTCGACAGCTACCGCTTCGACACACCCGGAGGCGGGTCGGTCGTGCTGCCCTGCGTCGTACTCGTGCTGGACGGCGCGACAGTCGACCCGTGTGACACGGCAGGCGGCACGTTCGTGTCCCGCCTGCTGGTCCTCGTCGACCTCGACGTCCCGGAAGTGAGCCTGGGCGGCGCGTTGCTGACCGTACGGATCTGCGCGGCCGAGCTCGTCGCCACCGTGAACGGACTGGGTGTCACGTCACAACCGGCGTACGCGATCTGCTGAAATCCCATCCACCGTCCGCAGCCGGGTTCTCCGGCACGTACTCACAAACCGGCGTGACCCCCTCGGCGACGTGTGGCGACGTACCATCGAGGGCCGTCAAGGCGAGTGCCCCCGGCGGGAGTCGAACCCGCACAGGAACCGATTTTAAGTCGGCCGCCTCTGCCAGTTGGGCCACGGGGGCCCGGCCAGTGTCTCAGCCGGAGCGCGCCATCGGACCGCGCGGGTCGTGCAACGACCCCAGCGCCACGATGTCCCTGCGGAAGAACAGCGCGAGCGTCCAGTCCGCGACGACCCGGACCTTCCGGTTCAGCGTCGGCACCCGGCTCACGTGGTACGTCCGGTGCAGGAACCACGCGAGCCGGCCGCGGATGCGGATGCCGTAGATCTCCGCGACGCCCTGGTGCAGGCCGAGGCTCGCGACCGAGCCCGCGTTGCGGTGCCGGTACGGCTCCGGCGCGCGGCCGCGCAGCACCCGCACGACGTTGTCGGCGAGCCGCTTCGCCTGCCGGACGGCGTGCTGGGCCGTCGGGCCGCAGAGCGCGCCGGGCGGACCGGTGAGGTCGGGTACGGACGCGCAGTCGCCGGCCGTCCACGCGCCCTCGACGCCCGACACGCGGAGGTCAGCGGTCGCGACGAGGCGCCCGCGATCGTCGAGCGGCAACCCGGTCTTCGCGAGGACCGGGTGTGCCTTCACGCCCGCCGTCCAGACCAGCGTGTCGGCGGGCAACGCGGTGCCGTCGGACAGCGTGCACACGCCGTCGACGACGGAGTCGAGCCGGGTCGACAGGCGGATGTCCATCCCGCGCGCCCGCAGCCGGCCGAGGGTGTACGTCGCCATCGACTCGCCGATCTCGCCGAGGATGCGCGGCGCCGCTTCGACGAGTACCCACCGGGTGTCCGCCCACGACAGCTCCGGGTAGTAGCGGCGCACCGCCTCGCGCGCCATGTCCTCGAGCTCCGCGAACGCCTCGACGCCCGCGTAGCCCGCGCCGACGAACACGAACGTCAGCGCCCGCGCCCGCCGCTCCGCGGAGCGCGACGACGCGGCGACGTCGAGGCACTCCAGCACGTGGTTGCGCAGGTAGATCGCCTCGGCGACGGTCTTGAAGCCGACCGCGTGCTCGGCGAGCCCCGGGATCGGCAACGTCCGCGACACCGAGCCGGGCGCCACGACGACGACGTCGTAAGGCAGGTCGTACGCCTCGCCGTGCACCGGCTCGACCCGCGCGACACGCGACGCGTGGTCGAGCCGGACGACCGCACCGGTGACGATCCGCGTCCTCGGCAGGACCCGGCGCAGCGGGACGACGACGTGCCGCGGCTCGATGCTCCCCGCCGCCGCCTCCGGCAGGAACGGCTGGTACGTCATCGTCGGCTCGGGGCTGACGAGCGTCACCTCGGCCTCGCCGCGGCGCAGCCGCCGGTGCAGCCGCAACGCCGTGTAGAGGCCGACGTAACCCCCGCCGACGACGAGGATGCGCGGCATTAGGGCGTGTCTCCCATGTCCCTCGCCTGCTGCGCGGAGTCCAGGGCGACCGCTCGCGACGGCTCGGACATGGGAGACACGCCCTAGAAGTACGACTCGAAGCCCGCCACGGTGTCGATCGCGTCCCGGTGTGCGCGGTCGGTGCCCGTCCCGCCCAGCAACGTGTCGCGCCCGCCGTCGCGGCCGTAGATCGTGTCGTTGCCGCGGCCGCCGTCGAGGACGTCGGCACCGCCCAGGCCGTTGAGCGAGTCGTTGCCGGCACCGCCGAACACCCGGTTGGCGTAGAGGTTGCCGGTGAGGACGTCGTTGCCGGACCCGCCGTAGACGTACTCGACGTCGGACCGCGCGTTGTCGTGCTCGAACGTCTGGCCGTCGTCGGCGCCGTTGTCGAGGTCGAGCCGGATGCCGACGGTCCGCGCGCGGTAGTCGAGCGAGTCGGCGCCCGAACCGCCGATGTACGTGTCCGCGCCCGACGTCGTCGCGCTCTCGACGAACGTGTCGTTGCCCGTGCCGCCGTCGAGCGAGTCGTTCCCGGCGAGCCCGGTGATCCTGTCGTTGCCGCCGAGGCCGCGGATCGTGTTGCCGAGCTCGTTGCCGGTCAACGTGTCGCTGTACGCCGTGCCCTCGACGATCTCGACGTCGCGCGAGACGCTGTCGTGCTCGTTCGCCTGGCCGTCGTCGAACTGGCCGTCGACGTCGACCCGCACCGCGCCGGCCCGGCCGTTGTACGAGGCGGTGTCCGACTGGGTGCCGCCGACGAGGAGGTCGGAGCCGTTCGCACCGGACGTGTCGCCCTGCAGGAAGCGATCGTTGCCCGTCTCGCCGAACTCGTCGTCGTCGCCCAGGCCGCCGATGAGCGTGTCGTTGTTCGCGCCGCCGAGCAGCCGGTCGTCGCCCTCGCCGCCGTTCACCGTGTCGTTGCCGATGCCACCCTGGAGCACGTCGTTGCCGCTGCTGCCGAGGACGACATCGTCGCCCGCCTCGCCATACAGCGTGTCGACGCCGCCGCGGCCGAGCAGCGTGTCGTTGCCGCCCCCGCCGTAGAACGTGTTGCCCTCGAGACCGCCGACGACCGAGTCGGCTGCGGCTCCACCACGGACGATCTCGACGCCGTTGGGAACGTTGTCGCCCTCGCTGGACGCGCCGTCGTTCGCCGCGTCGTCGAGGGTCACCGTGACCGCGCTGACCCGCAGCGAGTAGTCCGCGGTGTCCGAGTCGTCGCCGGGCACCCAGGTGTCGGCGCCGTCCGGCGCCGGCTCGGCGACGAGCACGTCGTCACCGATGCCCGTGACGACGTCGTCGTTGCCGCCCCCCGGCCGCACGACGTTGTCGCCGGTCCCGGTCGTGAGGTCGTCGCCCGACGAGCTGCCGATGACGTTCGCGAAGCCGCCCACGATGTCGCCGCCGTCGCCGCTCGCGGTCGCGCCGTCGAGGTCGAGCGTGATGCCCGCGGGCGAGGAGGCGAAGCTCAGCGTGTTCGTGCCGCCCTCGCCGTCGAGGAAGTCGTCGCCGCCCGCGCCGTCGATCGTGTCGTTGCCGTCGCCGCCGTGGACGACGTTCGGGCCGTCGGTGCCGAGGATGGAGTCGTCACCCGTGCCGCCGTAGACCGTCTCGAAGTCGGAGCCGACGTCGTCGCCCTCGCCGCTCACGCCGTCGTTCGCGATGTCGTCGAGCGTGATCGACTGCGCGACCGCGCCTGGGTCGAGCCGGATCGTGTCGGTGCCGGCGCCTCCGGCGTACGTGTCCACCGCGCTGTCGCCGGGGCTGCCGGTCACGTCGTCGTCGCCGGCACCCGCGTCGACCGAGTCGGCGCCGCCGCCGCTCGCGATGGTGTTCGGTCCGGCGGAGCCGGCGAGGGTGTCGCCGAACGGCGACCCGACGAGCGAGTCGCAGTCGACCAGGGTGTCGGCGCCGTCACCGGTGGCCGTCCCCGCGCCGAGGTCGGCGACGACCGCGCCCGGCGCGCCGCTGTAGTCGACGGTGTCGTCCTCGCCGTCGCAGTCGAACGTGTCGTCGCCCGCGCTGGTGAAGAACGTGTCCTGGCCCGGCCCGCCGGTCGCGGTGTCGTTCCCGGCCGAGCCGTGGAACGTGTCGTCCCCGTGGCCGCCGACGACGGACTCGACGTCGGTGTACGCGTCGCTCTCGCCCGCGTCGCCGGACGTGCCCGACGCCGGTGTGGTCGCGTCCACCTCGATGCCGACGGTCCGCGCCGCGTAGCTCAGCAGGTCGGTGCCGCCGCCGCCGTCGTACGTCTCGCTGCCGTTGCCGGCGCTCTGGGGATTGCCCGACCCGGTCTGCGCGCCGACGACCGCGACCTCCCAGCCGACCAGCGTGCCGGTGTTCGAGTCCGTCGTGTCGTCGGTCACCGTCAGCGTCCAGGTGCCCAGGACAGCCGTGCCGAGCAACGACGCGAGCGTCCCGCCCGACGGGCGGAACCGGCCGGTGTACGTCCCGGAGCCGCTGCCGATCGCCGACGCCGCCGAGTCGTCGAAGACGGTGCCGTAGTACCCGGTGCCGGTGAGACCGGACGCGAGGACGAACGGGGTGAGCGCACCCGGCGGCTCGACCGCGATCGTCAGCGTCGAGGTCACCGGGTGCGCGATCGTCACCCGCACCTCGACGTCCTCGGCGAACAGCACGCCGTTGACGTTGAGCGTGTCGCTCGCGCTGCCGTCGTCAGGGATCGCGACGCTCGGCGGGAACGTCCCGTCGTGCTCGGTCTTGGCCGCGTACAGGGTGTCGTCGTCGTTGCCGCCGCTCACCGTGCCGTCGTCGCCGAGGCCGTCGGCGATCTGGTCGTCGCCGTCGCCGCCGCTGATCGTGTCGGTGCCGGTGTCCCCGCGCAGCACGTCGTTGCCCGTGCCCCCGACGATCGTCGGGGTCAGCACCTGGTTGCCGTTGTCGTCGGGCGACATGTCCACGTAGTCGTCGCCGCCGCCGGTGTCGACGAGCACCGACGTCGGCGTCGAGTTCAGCGCGACGTCCTGGTCGGCGTCGCCGTTGAGGTGGAACCCTTCCTCGAACGCGCGCCTGATGTCGTCGTCGGCCGAGGGGTCGCCGACGATCTCCAACGCGGTGCCGACCGGGTTCCACGCCATCTCGATCTCGGAGAGGCCGTCGGTCTCCGGCGTGAGACCGGGCGCGAACCCGCCGTTCGCCAGGTCGACGCGCAACGTACCGCCCGAGCCGACGATCCCGATGATGTCGATGGTGTCGACCGTCGCGGTGTCGCACGGCACACCGTCGAGCCGGATCGCGCCGCTCGGCCCGGCATCGCGGGTGAGCACGGAGAGGCCACCCGACATCGTGATGGCGATGCCGCCGCTGACGCCGCACGAGTTCGCGGCGGCGGCGACCCCTGGGGTGAGGCCGACGAACGCGGCGGCGAGGATCGGGACGACGGCGGTGGCGAGTGCGCGACGTGGCGACATGCCGCCGAGACTACCGACGCGGCACGTCAGGCGGCAGACTTCCGGAGCCGCACGCCGAAGCACGAGCCGCGCGGCTCGTTCGGCTCGTACCAGGCCTCGCCGCCGTTCGCCCGCGCGAGGCCCTTGACGATGGACAGGCCGAGGCCGGTGCCGCCCTTCTCGCGGCTGCGCTCCCCGCGCGCGAACTTGCCGAACAGCCGTGGCACGAGCTCCTCGGGTACGCCGTCGCCGCAGTCGCAGACCCGGATCTCTGCCCACGGGCCCGCGTCGCGGATCTCGACTCGGATCGGCGCCTCGCCGTACTTCAGCGCGTTGACGAGGTAGTTGCCGACGATCCGTCGCAGGTGGTCGCCGTCGCACGCGACCGCGAGGTCGTCGCCGACGATCTCGACCTCCGCGTCGCCCGCGGTGGTGTCGTCGACGAGCGTCTTGACCGCCTTCCGCAACGTGATCAGCTCGATCGCGGTGTCGATCTGGCCGGCCTCGATCCGCGACACCGTGAGCAGGTCGTCGATGAGTCTCGCCAGCACGTGGCCCTGCCGTTCGATCGAGGAGAGCATCTCGATCCGGCGCTGCGTGTCGATGTCGCTCCACCGCCGGTTCAGCAACGAGGCCATGCCGAGGATCCCGGTCAGCGGCCCGCGCAGGTCGTGCGAGGCGATGGCGACGAACTCGCGCAACGCCTCGTTGAGCGCCTGCAGCTCGTCGTTCTTCTGGTGCAGTTCGAGCGACGTGCCGTACAGCTCTCGGGTGACTCGTTCGGCAATGGCCTCGGCTTCGTTCCGCGCCGCGCGTTCGCGGTCGAGCCGGCGCTGCACGACCCGCAGCGCGTCGGGGGTGGGTTCGGTCATCGCCGGGTCAGCGCGGGGTGAACGTCACGTCGAGAACGCACCGCGGGTCGCCGCGTTTGGCGCACGCCGACTGCTCGATCGTGGCCTGCTCGCCGTAGTGGTCGGCGGCGCCTTCGAGCAGGCCCTCGGCGAACGCGCAGAGCCCGCGGTGCGACTCGTACCCGAGCACGACGACCGGCCCGGAGTCGTCGACGTCGAACGTCGGCGCGTACGCCCCGGGGAACAACTTGCGGACCTCGGGGTGGATGACGTCGTTGAGGGTCAGGACGAACGCGCGGGTGTTGTCGTGCCCGTCGAAGAACTGCGGGTACCGCTGGTACAGGAGCGGCAGCGCCGACCGGCCGAACCAGCGCACCAGGTCGTCGGGCGGTCGCCCGGTCGCCTTCGACGCCGCTCCGACGAGCGCGAACAGCTCCTCGTGGGGGTAGCTGCCGACCGCGGTGTACGCGCCCTTGACGCCTGCGTCGTCGAGCAGGGTGTCCCAGGTCGCCTCGCCGAACTCATCTGTCACGACCTGCTCGAGCAGGTTGAAGATGATGCCCTTCACGGTGCCGCCTCTCGCCGTGCCCCCCCGCCAGAGAATCGACGCAATCTAGCGCGAATCAGGCGCCGGGGGGCGGATTCTACGTCGCCAGCTCGGCCGCGCGGGCGAACACCGCGTCGAGCATCGGCTCGGTCAGCCGCCCCGTGAACGTGTTCTGCTGGCTCGGGTGGTAGCAGCCGATCACGGTGGGTCCGGTGCGCCCGAGGTCGGCCTCGACGCCGTGACCGAACCGTGGGTTGCCGCGCGGCGGGTCGAACCCGACCGCGACGAGCGCCGGGAACGTCGCGGCCCAGGCGAACGACCCGAGCACGACCACGACGCGCAACGTCGGCGCGAGCAGCTCCAGATCGCGCTCCAGCCAGGGGCGGCAGGCGTCGCGTTCGTCGGGGGTCGGCTTGTTCGCCGGAGGGGCGCAGTGCACGGCCGCGCAGATCCGCGTGTTGACGAGGCGCAGGCCGTCGCCGGCGTACGCCGACGTCGCTTTGGTCGCGAGGCCGGCGCGGTGCAGCGCGGCGTAGAGCCAGTCGCCGGATCGGTCGCCGGTGAACATCCGTCCGGTGCGGTTGCCACCATGAGCCGCGGGCGCGAGCCCGACGACGGCGACGCGCGCGCGGGCCGGCCCCCACGAAGGCACGGGACGGCCCCAGTACGTCTCCCCCGCGTACGCGGCGCGGCGTTCGTCGGCGACCCGCTCGCGCCACTCGACGAGGCGCGGGCAGGCACGGCACACCGACACGCGCGCGTCGAGGTGGTCGGCGCTGACCGACGACGCGGCGAGCCGGGCGACGTCGGCCGGCGTGTACGCGACCGGCGTGTGCCGCTTGGCGACCTCCGCGGGGTGCTCCGACCCGGCCTGCACGGCCGCCATTACGTGACGTCTCGTCGCTGGAACGTCACGGCGAACACGCCGAGCAGGATCGCGAGGTAGATCGAGAGCGTGACGAGACCGCGCCCCGCGGTGAGCGTGTAGAAACGCTCGAACTCGAAGTCGTCGAAGCGCTTGGCGTGCGCAGGGGCGACGTTGTGCTTCTTGAGCAGGATGGCGGTGATGTTCTCCGAGAAGAGGTACCGCTGCCAGCCGGGCCGCAGGCCGCGGATGAGGTTCTCCAGGACGACGAAGTAGCCGAACGCCACGCCGAGCGCGGCGCCGGTGACCCGGGCGAGCCCGGCGACGGCGTACCCGAGCAGGGCGCCGAACGACACGACGACCATGCCGCGCAGCGCGGTCAGGAGCACCGCCTGCTGGAGCCCGGATGTCACGCCCTCGGTCGTCCCGCGCGTGGTGCCGGTGAGCATCGTCAGGCCGTACACGAGCAGCTGCAGCGCGGCGGCGAAGGCGACCATCCCGATGACGAGTGCGGCGCCCTTCGCGAGCAGCACCCGGATCCGGCGCGGCTCCCAGAACAGCAGCGCCTGCACCGTGCCGGCGTTCCACTCCGCGCCGATGAAACTGGCGCCGATGATGAACGCGAGGATGGTCACCGCCACGGCGACGGCGCGGGCACCGTCGTTGATGACCTTACGGACGTGCAGCCGCGGGTCGTGGTAGAAGGCCGCCGCCGGCGGCTGCTCGGTAGGGGGCTCGCAGATCGCGTCCGGCGGGATCTCGCCCCGCGCCTTCGCCTCCTCGCACTTCCTGACCTGGATGCCGAAGTCACCCGCCTGGTCGTGGTACCGCTGCGCCTCGGCCGCTGCCCGGCGTTGGGCCGCGGCGAGGTTGCGGTCGGACACGAAGAACGCCCGGCCCTCGATGATGAGGATGGCCAGGACGGCGAGCACCGCGAGGATGCGGACGAGACGGCGTGACCGCAAGCGGCGTAGCTCGGCGCGGAGCAGCGAGATCACTGCACGCCCTCCGTCAACTCGAGGAACACGCTCTCCAGGTTCGCCGTGAGCGGGACGAGCTCGGAGACGTACTGGCCGCGCTCGGCGAGCGCACGCGAGATCAGCGCGGGCTCGGTCACGTTAGCGACGACAAGGTGGTCCTCGGCGGTCGTGACCGCGAACCCGCTCTGCCGCAACACCTCCAGCGCCTCTGGGAGGTCCGCGGTGCGGACCCGGACCTCGCCCGTCGCGCGGGTGGCAAGGACCTCCTTCACCGTGCCCGACGCGATGCGCCGGCCGCGGACGAGGATGTCGACGGTGTCGCAGACCTGCTCGACCTCGCCGAGCAGGTGCGACGAGAGGAACACCGTCACACCCTTGCTGCCGAGCAGCCGGATGAGCTCGCGGACCTCGCGGATGCCGGCCGGGTCGAGACCGTTCGACGGTTCGTCGAGGATGAGGAGGCGCGGCCGCTTCATCAGCGCGGCCGCGATGCCGAGCCGCTGCTTCATGCCGAGCGAGTAGGCCTTGACCCGGTCACCCGCACGATCGGTCAGGCCAACGCGTTCGAGCGCTTCGTCGACCCGCGCCTTCGGCAGGTTCGCGACGCGGGCGAGCAGTTCGAGGTTCAGCCGGCCGGAGAACGCCGGGAAGAACTGCGGGCTCTCGACGAGCGCGCCGACGTCGTTGACGATCTCCGGCAACGCCGCCGGCACCGGCTTGCCGAACACCCGCAGCTCGCCCGCGTCGGGACGCACCAGGCCGAGCAGCAGCCGGATCGTCGTCGTCTTGCCGGAGCCGTTCGGTCCGAGGAAGCCATGGACGCCGCCCTCCGCGACCGCGAGGTCGAGGTGGTCGACCGCGCGTTGCGGCGGCTTGCGGAACCTGCGGTAGGTCTTCTGCGCGCCCGCGACCTCGATGACGGACACAAGTCAGCCGAGCCTCGCGCGCAGCAGCGAGACCGTACGGTCCCAGGCGAGCGCGGTCGCCGCGGCGTCGTACACCTCGGGGCGGGTGTCGTTGACGAACGCGTGCTGCGTGCCCGGGTAGTCGTAGAGGTCGACGGTGCCGCCCGCCGCCTCGATCGCGGCCTTCGCCTGCTGGATGCCGGCCGCGGCGGTGCCGCCGTCGCCCTCGGCCGCGTGGATCGCCGCGGCCTTGCCGCCGTACGACGACCAGGTCGGGCTCATCCGCTCCCACGGGACCGCCGGGTAGAAGCCGACCGCGACGCGGACGTCCGGCGACAGCGTCGCCGACCAGAGCGCGAGGCTGCCGCCCATGCAGAAGCCGACCGCGCCGACGCCACCGGACGTCGTCTCGGATCGGCCCGCGAGGTACGCCGCCGCACCCGCGATGTCCTTGGCCGCCTGGTCGATCGCGAGACCCATGAGGAGCTTGCCGGCCTCGTCGGGCTCGGTCGTCGTGACGCCGTGGTAGAGGTCGGGCGCGAGCGCGACGAACCCGGCGGCCGCGTACCGGTCGGCGACGTCGCGGACGTGCGGGACGAGCCCCCACCACTCCTGGATCACGACGACGCCGGGACCCGACCCGCTCGCGGGGACCGCGAGGTAACCCTCGGCCGTGCCGCAGTTGCTCGGGAACGTCACCTGCTCGCCCACGCCGATCCTCCTCGCGTCCCGACCGTCGGCCGCG
>CBQZLL010000021.1:0-18645 GCA_967749945.1 uncultured Frankiaceae bacterium | reverse complement strand
TCCTCGGGCCGGAGGTCGAGGCGTTCGAGGCGGAGTGGGCTGCGTACGTCGGCGCCGCGCACTGCGTCTCCGTCGGCAACGGGCTCGACGCGCTGACGCTGACGCTGCGCGCGCTCGGCATCGGCCCGGGCGACGAGGTCGTCGTGCCGTCGCACACCTTCGTCGCGACCTGGCTCGCGGTCGCCGCCGCGGGCGCGACTCCCGTCCCCGCCGAGGTGGACCCGCGGACGTACAACCTCACGTCGTTCTCCGGCCGCCCGCGCGCGGTGATCCCGGTCCACCTGTACGGCCAGCCGACGTCGGTGGCGACCGACGTCACGGTGGTCGAGGACGCGGCGCAGGCGCACGGCGCGCGGCTCGGCGGCACGCGGGTCGGCGGGCACGGGCGCACGGCGTGCTGGTCGTTCTATCCCGGCAAGAACCTCGGCGCGCTCGGCGACGCGGGCGCGGTGACGACGTCCGACGCGTCGCTGGCCGAGACGCTGCGGCTGCTGCGCAACTACGGTTCCGCGACGAAGTACGTGCACGAGCGGGCTGGCGTGAACAGCCGCCTGGACGAGGTGCAAGCCGCCGCGCTGCGGGTGAAGCTCGGCCACCTCGACGCGTGGAACGCGCGGCGCGCCGAGGTCGCGAAGCAGTACACGGCGGCGCTCGCGGACGTCGTACAGGTGCCGTACGTGCCGCCGGACGTCGAGCCGTCGTGGCACCTCTACGTGATCCGCACGCCGGACCGCGACGGGCTCGCCCGGCGGCTCGCCGAGCGTGGTGTCGAGACGCTGATCCACTACCCCACGCCGCCGCATCGGCAGGCCGCGTTCGCGACCGGCGCGTCGCTGCCCATCGCCGACGCGATCGCGGCGGAGGTGCTCTCGTTGCCGATGGGCCCGCACCTGTCCGACGCCGACGTCGAGGCTGTCGTCGCGGCCGTCCGCGATGCGCCCTAACCGACCGCGGCTCGTCAGCGTCTGCATCCCGAGCCTGAACACGCGTCCGACGATCGGCGAGCAGCTCGACGCGCTCGCGGCGCAGGCGTACGACGGCGACTGGGAGGTCGTCGTCCTCGACAACGGCTCGACCGACGGCAGCGACGCGTACGCGCTGGAGTGGCGCTCACGCCTTCCTGAACTGCGCGTCGTGCGTGTCCCGCAGCGCGGCATCTCGAACGTCCGCAACGCGGCCCGCGCCGCGACGCGCGGCGACCTGCTCGCGTTCTGCGACGCGGACGACGTCGTCGTACCGGGGTGGGTCGCGGCGCTCGCGAGGGCGGCGGAGACATACGACGTCGTCGGCGGACGGCTCGACGACAGGGCGCTCAACCCGCCGCAGGTCGTGCGCTGGCGCGGGGCGATCCCGCAGGACGCGCTCATGGTGCCGCTGGGGTTCCGGCCGTTCGCGCCGGGCGGCAACTGCGCGATCTGGGCGGACGTGGTCGACGCGCTCGGCGGCTGGGACACCGGGTACGTCGCGGGCAGCGACGACGTCGACTTCTCCTGGCGCGCAACGGATTTCGGTTACACGGTCGGCTTCGCGGCGGACGCGGCGATCGCGTACCGGTACCGGCCCGACGCGACCGGCCTCTACCGCCAGTTCTTCCGGTACGGCCGCACCGAGGCGCGGCTGCAACGCCGCTTCCCGGCGCCGCGTCACTCGGGCGGCGACCTGCTCGGCGTCTGGCGCCGGCTGCTGCGCCGCGCGCCCGCGCTACGTCGTTGCGACGACGACCGGGTCGTGCTGCTGCGCGAGTACGCGTACCACGCGGGCCGGCTGTGGGGCTCGCTGCGCGAGCGGACTTTGCTGCCGTGAGCCTCGTGTCGGTCGTCATGCCGGCGTACGACCACGAGCGCTGGGTTGCCGAGGCGGTGGCGAGCGTGCTGGCGCAGACCCACGCGGAGGTCGAGCTGCTCGTCGTCGACGACGGCTCGACCGACGGGACGCCCGCTGTCCTCGCGACCTTCACGGATCCACGGCTGCGCGTCCTGACGCACGGCGGCCGTGCGAACCGCGGGCTGCACGCGTCGTTGCGGCTCGGTACCGGCGCGGCGCGCGGTGAGTGGTTGTCGTTCCTCGCGTCCGACGACGCGTGGGAGCCGGTCCGGCTGGAACGGCTGCTCGCGACCCGCGCGCGGGTGGCGTACTCGCAAGCGGCGTTGATGGACGAGGCGGGTCGACCGACCGGAGTGACATGGGGCGCGGCACCGTCGAGCCGCGACCTCTTCACCGACCTGCTCGTGACGAACCTCGTCCCCGCCGCGACCGTGCTGGTGCACGCCGCGACGTTCGCGGCCGCCGGTGGCGTGTCGGACGAGCGGTTCGAGGACCTCGACCTCATGCTGCGGCTCGCCGCGATCGCGGACGTCGCGTTCGTCGCCGAGCCGCTGGCGCGCTACCGCATCAACACCACCGGCATCGCGGCGCGGGTCGAGCGCGAGGGACGGACCCGCGCCGAGTACGCCTCCGCCGTCGCGCACGTCGCGTCCTGGCCCGGGTTGCCGGACTCTCGTCGGGCGGCCGCGCGCATCGCGGCCGAAGCATGGACGTACGTGCTCGCCGGATCACGCGGGCGCGTGTCGCGAGAGGTCGCGGGGACCGCCCGGCAGATCGAGGTGGCGTGGGGTCTGCGCCGCCGCCGCCGGCTCGGCAAGAAACGGACTTCTTGACGGGTATCGGACGCGGTCCGCTACGGTGCGCGCATGCGCCAGTCCGGCCTCGCGCTCGCCACGCTCCTGGTCCCGTTCGCGCCCGTCGCACCCGCGTCGGAGATGACCACCAACCACTACGCGGTGGTGAACCAGCACGACGGCCTCGTCGACGTGGCCCTCGGGTGCGAGGGCCGTGCGCCGGACGCCGCGTCGTTCACCCTGTCCTGCGACGTGTACGACGCCGTCCACCCACCGGTCCACCAGCAGGTCGAGACGCCCGGGTCGCCGACCGTCACCGTCGCCGTCGTCGTCGCGACCGACCGGGTGCCACCGGCGATGTACTGCATCACGGCGACCGCGACGTACCGGGACCTGTCGCAGCGGACCACGACGCAGTGCGGACACCTGGAGGGCTGACGTATGCGCCGTCTGCCGATGCTGGCCCTGACCATCGGTCTCATCGTTCCGTTCTCGCCCGCCGCCCACGCCACCGGCACAGTCACCGCCAGCATGGGCGTGTCCTCCTCGCGGGACATCGACGGAGGGCGTTTGGTCGTCGTGACCTGCCGGGGGGCCAGCAACGTGCCGGACACGGTGTCGGTCAGCGTCACCTGCACGATCGGCGACACGACCGCGACCGTCTGGGCACCCGGTCCGACCTCCGTCGCCGTCGTCGCGGCGTACGTGCCGCTGTCTCCGTGCCCCGTCGCCAGCGTGTCGGTTACGGCAACGTTCATCGACGGGACGAGCGCGACGAGCGAGCTTGCGATCTGCCTGCCCTAACCCCTGACGGACCCTGGGCGGTACCGTGCGTCGTGCCCGACGCGCGCCCGTGGTCGCCCGGCGACCCGTGGGACGACCTCGTCGCCCGGTCGGTGAACGGCACGTTCCTGCACACCCGGCGCTACCTCGGCTACCACGGCTCGCGGTTCGCGGACCGCGCGCTGGTCGTGGGCGACGCGGTCTTCCCGGCCGCCGAGGACCCGGCCGACCCGAGCCGGGTCGTCTCGCATCCCGGCATCACGTACGGCGGGATCGTCCAGGACGGATCGCTGCGCGGTGACGCGATGCTCGACGCGCTCGGCGCCGTAGCGGAGCACTACCGCGCAGCCGGCTACCGGACGCTGCGCTACAAGGCGGTGCCGCGCATCTACCACCGCGCGCCCGCCGACGACGACCTCTACGCGCTCGCCCGGCTCGGCGCGCGGCTGTACCGCCGCGACCTGTCGGCGACCGTCGAGATCGGCGCGGGCGTCGAGCCACGGAGCGACCGGCGCCGCAACCCGCGGGTCGCCGCGCGACGCGGTGCCACGCTCGCGCGCGGACCCGAGCACCTCGACGCGTTCTGGGCCGTACTCACCAGCAGCCTCGCCGCGCGGCACAACACGACGCCGGTACACACGGTCGAGGAGATGCGGACGTTGCTCGGCCTCTTCCCTGACGACATCACGGTCGACGTGGTGCTCGTCGACGGCGCGGTCGTCGCGGGCGCCGTGCACTACGTCACCGACCGCGTCGTGCACTGCCAGTACAGCGCCGCGAGCCCGGACGGCGCGAAGGCGTACGCGCTCGACCTGCTGTTCACCGACGCGATCGCGCGGTGCGACCGGCCGTACTACGACTTCGGGATCTCGACCGAGGCCGACGGTACGGTCCTCAACACGTCGCTGTACGACTTCAAGACGTCGTTCGGCGCGCGGGGGACGGTGTGTGACTTCTACGAGCTGACGCTGGGGTGACGATGCCGCGCATCGAGGGACCCGACTTCGCCCAGGGCTACGCCCGCGCGCCCGGTGCCGAGGCGGACGCGTACTTCACGCGGTCGCCAGGGTCGGTCACCGAGAAGCTCGCGAACTTCCCGAAGTTCGCCGACCGGACGTCGCTCGCGCGGTTCCTCGTGAAGTACGAGATGTTCCAGCGCGTGCTTGGCGTGCCCGGGTCGGTCGTCGAGTGCGGCGTGAACCTCGGCGGCGGGCTGTTCACCTGGGCCCAGCTCTCCGCGATCCTCGAACCGCTCAACCACCGTCGGCACGTCGTCGGCTTCGATACGTTCGAAGGCTTCCCGTCGGTGAGCGACGTCGACACGGCCGGCGCCAACAGTCGCGCCGTCGTGGGCGGCGTGTCGGGCGGCTCGGTCGCCGACCTCGAAGAGGCGCGCGCGCTGTACGACGCCGACCGCCCGCTCGGTCACATCCCGAAGGTGCACCTCGTCCCCGGCGACTTCCTCACCACCGCCGGTGAGTTCCTCGACGCGAACAAGCACTTCGTCTGCTCGCTGCTATACCTGGACTTCGACATCTACGAGCCGACGCGGCACGCGCTGGAGCAGTTCCTGCCGCGGATGCCGCGCGGCGCGGTCGTCGGCTTCGACGAGTTCCACGCCGCCGAGTGGCCGGGCGAGACGCAGGCGCTGCTCGACACGCGCGGCATCGCGTCACTGCGGATGGAGCGGCTGCCGTACACCTCGATCGCCTGGGCGGTGCTCGACTAGAGCCGGTACTCCACCCGGTACTCCGTCGGCGTCTCGCCGACGACGACGAAGCCTTCGCGCTGGTGCACGCCCAACGAGCGGTCGTTGTGCTTGCCGATGAGGCCCCACAAGTAGCGCAGGCCACGTGCGCGCGCGACCGCGCAGATCTCGCGGAACGCCCACGCCGCGATGCCGCGTCCCCAGTACGCCGTGTCGCCGACATAGCAGAAGTACTCGCCGCCGTCGTCGTCGCCGAGATGCTTGAGCCCCATCACGCCAACCGGCACGCCGTCGTACGCGATGCCCCACACGACGTAGTCGATACGCGTGGCGAGCCCGTCGTACCAAGCGCGTTGCCCCTCGCGGTTGACCGACCCGACCATGGTCAGCCGCGCTATCTCCGGGTCGGTGAGCCAGTCGTACGACTTGGCGAGGAAGACCTCGTCGAACGGCACCCGCGCCGGGCCGACGGTCAATCCGCGCTCCACTGCGTCGGCGTGTCGACGAGGCCGTGGTCCCAGTTGCCGGTGGATCGTTCGTCGCCCTCGACCGTGATGTCGAACAGCCGCGACTGCTCGATGACCGGCGACGACCGGTCGAACGCGAGCACTTCGAGGAGGTTCGGGCCTGGCAGCGCGTTGACGTCCTCGACGACGATGCGGACGAGGTGCGTCCCGGGCCGCAACGGCACGCCCTGCTCGTCGGAGTACGAAGCCCACAGCAGCTGCCGGTCCTTGTTCGCCCAGGCGAGCCCGAGGACCGCGTGCTCGGTGCCCTCGGCGACGGTGACCTCCGCCTCCAGCGTCAGCGAGCCGTGCAGCTCCACCGATCTCTGTCCGGCGGGAACGACGTCGACCCGGCCGACCGAGATGCGCGCGCCGTCGCCAGTCTCGGCCGCCCGCAGCGGGTCCGGCGCCGCGTGGTACTCGTCGAGCAGCATCCGCACCGGGCCCTCGGAGACGACCTGGCCATGGCGTAACAGCGCGCCGCGCTCGCAGGTCTCCTTGAGCACCCAGTCGTTGTGACTGACGAACATCAGCGTCACGCCCGCATTGCGGCGCAGTCCGGCGAGGTGCGCGTAGCACTTCCGCTGGAACGCGAGGTCGCCGACCGCGAGGATCTCGTCCACGATGAGGATGTCCGCGGGCAGGTGCGCCGCGATGCCGAACGACAGCCGCGCGTACATACCGGACGAGTAGCGCTTCACCGGCGTCGTCGCGAACCGTTCCAGCTCCGCGAACTCGACCGCCTGGTCGACGAGGCGCTTCGCCGCCGTGCCACGCAGGCCCGCGATGATCGCGGCGAACCGCGCGTTCTCGAGCCCGGACAGGTCGGGGTGGAAGCCGATGCCGAGCTCGATGAGCGCGACGACCCGGCCGCCCTTGACGACCTGGCCACGGGTCGGCGCAGTCACGCCGGCCAGGCACTTGAGCGCCGTGCTCTTGCCGGCGCCGTTCGCGCCGATGAGCGCGAACGACTCGCCCGGCTCGATGGAGAACGTCACGTCGTCGAGTGCCTTGAGCCGGTCGCCCCGACCGACGCCGTCGCCCCACGGCGCGGCCGCCGCGAGGAACGCCCGCGGCTTGCCGAGGCGGTACTCCTTCGTCACGCCCTCGAAGCGGACCGTCCCGCGGGGCACGTCAGGCGACATCGGGGAACCTGCTCTCGACCCGATGGAAGTACGTCAGCCCCAGCACGAACGCGACACCCGCCACCGCGAACGACAAGAACCACCGGGTGAACGACGGCCCGTGCACGTGCAGCATCGACGCCCGGAAGCCCTCGACGAACGTCGCCATCGGGTTGATCGACAGCCACGACGGGAGCCGCTTGCTGCCGTACCCGACCGGCGTGACGAGGATGAGGAGCTGCATGGCGAGCGGGACGACGTTGCGGATGTCGCGGACGAAGACCGTCAACGCGGCGAGGAACGTCCCGACCCCACTGGACAGCAGTAACGTACCGACGATCGCCGCGACGAACTGCAGTGGCTCGAAGCGCATCGGCGGGTGCTGCAATAGGAACAGGAACGGCACGAGCACCAACCCCGCGGCGAAGTCGACACCCGGCAGCAACGCGCCGGACAGCGGCGCGACCACGCGCGGGTAGTTGGCCTTCGACGCGACGTGCATCGAGCCGAGCATCGCGTTGTTCGCGTTGCTGGCGCCCGCGGAGAACAACGTCCAGATCAGCATCCCGGGGAACACGAACGACGCGTACGGGATGCCGACGCTGATGCCCGCGACCCGGCGGAACAGGAAGACGAACGCCGCAGTCAGCGCGACCGGCTGGACGATTGCCCACATACTGCCCAGCAGCGTCTGGGTGTAGCGGATCCGGAAGTCACGGCGGGTCCACTCCACCAGCAGGTATGCCGTCGCCGTGAGGTTCATCGCCGACCGACCATAACGAACCTAACGGCCGAGGTCGGCGACAATCGCGGACATGGCCTCCGCCGACCTCGACGTGGTCGCGTTCTACCTGCCCCAGTTCCACCCGATCCGCGAGAACGACGAGTGGTGGGGACAGGGCTTCACCGAGTGGCGGAACGTCGTCAAGGCGCGGCCGCTGTTCCCGGGGCACTACCAGCCGCACCTGCCCGGCGAGCTCGGTTTCTACGACCTGCGACTTCCCGAGGTGCGCGAGCACCAGGCAGACCTCGCGCATGCCCACGGGATCAGCGCGTTCTGCTACTACCACTACTGGTTCGCCGGGCGGCGCCTGCTCGACCGGCCGTTCGCCGAGGTGCTGTCGTCGGGACGACCGGACTTCCCGTTCCTGCTCTGCTGGGCGAACGAGAACTGGACCCGCGTCTGGGACGGCGGGGCGCGCGACGTGCTCATGCCGCAGGCGTACTCCGATGCCGACGACGTCGCGCACTTCGGCTGGCTCGCGACGGCATTCGAGGACGAGCGGTACGTCCGCGTCGACGGCAAGCCAGTGTTCCTCGTCTACCGCGCGTCGGACCTGCCCGACCCGCGGCGGACGACGGAGACCTGGCGCCACGAGGCCGCGCGGATGGGACTCGGCGAGCTGTACCTGTGCCGGGTCGAGGGGTTCGCGAGCGAACGTGCCGTGCCGCCCGGCGAGTGGGGGTTCGACGCGGGCGTGGCGTTCGTGCCGGACTACCAGACCCTCGGGAGACCGTTGCGGCGCAGCGTGTTCTGGCGGGGCGCGCGGACCCTCGGCTTCACCGCGAAGGGGTACCGGCAGCACGTCTTCGACTACGACGCCGTCGTCGCCGAGATGCTCGCGCGAGCCGCGCCGGCGTACCCGAGGCTGCCGTGCGTCACGGTCGGGTGGGACAACTCGCCGCGCCGCCGCGAGCACGCCGTCATCTACCGCGACGCGACGCCCGAGTCGTACGAGCGCTGGCTACGGACCGAGGCGGAACGGCTCCGCGCGCGGGCCGACGTGCCGCGCCTGCTGTTCGTCAACGCGTGGAACGAATGGGCCGAGGGCAGCCACCTCGAACCGGACGCGCGGTGGGGCCGCGCCTACCTGGAGGCGACGGCCCGCGCCCTGCACTAGGGGCACCCACCCACCCACCCACCCACATCGTTGTGTGCGGGTTCCGACCGGATAGGCCCGCCAAATCCCGCACACAACGCAGTCAGCCTGGGTTCGCCAGGTGGCGTTCGATGCGCGCGAGCCGTTGTTCGATCGACTTCTGCTGGCGGGCGACGACGTCGAGGCTCATCTGCATCCGGCCGAGCGTCGCGAGCAACGCGACCGTGCGACCGCGGTCGACCGCAGCCTCCTCGGCCTCGGGCGCCTCGACCTCGCCCTCGTCACGATCGATACGCCGCCACGCGGGCCGCAGGGTCGGGTCGTCCGACTCGGTCATGTGATCGACTCTAGCGAGAGACCCGGTCGGTCCAGCGGCGGCCCCACGGCGGGGCTTGGGTCTTCCGGCCGTAGTACTCCTCGTAGTACCCGGCCGCGGCCGACATCGGGACGGCGTTGAGGACGCTGCCGACGACGTTCGCACCGACCGCCTCCAGGCGGTGGCGCGCCTCGGCGGCCTGCGCCTTCTGCGTGACGCCGTAGCGCCCGACGAGGACGACGCCGTCGACCTGCGTCGCGAGGACCACCGCGTCGGTGACGGGCAGCACCGGCGGCGCGTCGAACACGACGACGTCACAGGCGCTGGCGAGGCGTTCGATGACCCCGGCCATCGCCTCGGAACCGAGCATCTCGCTCGGGTTCGGCGGCAGCACGCCCGACGTCAGCACGCGGATCTCCTGCCACTCTTGGAACGCGTCGTCCATCGGCACCCGCCGCGTGATGACGCCGGTCAGGCCGACGCCGCTCTCCAGACCGAGGAGGTCGCCGAGCCGCGCGCGGCGCAGGTCCGCGTCGACGAGGACGACGCGTTCGCCGCTCTGCGCCAGGGCGACCGCGAGGTTGACGGCCGTCGTCGTCTTGCCCTCGCCGGACACCGCGGACGTGACGAGGATCGTCCGCAACGGCCGGTCGGGCGCGACGAAGCGGACCGCGGTCCGCAACGTCCGGAACGCCTCCGCCACCGGGCTCAGCACGTCCTCGGGCACGGGCCGTTCCTTGACATCACGGCTGCGCGGGGTGACCGCGAGCAACGGCGTGTGGAACGACTCCGTCGCCTGCGCGGGCGTCTTGATCGACCGGTCGAGCGCGTCGAGCGCGAGCGCGAGCAGCAGGCCGACGAGGATCCCGAGGACGCCGCCGACGGCGAGGTTGACCTTCGGTCGCGGCGAGAACGCCGCCCCCGCGGGCGTGGCCCGGTCGATGACCTGCGCGGTGACCGGGGTCGCCTTGTCCTTCTCCAGGTCGTCGATCGTCTCGATGAGTACGGCGGCGGCGACGTTCGCGACGCGCGCCGCTTGTTGCGGATCGGGGTCGACCGCCACGACGTCGATGAGCAGCGTCTCGGCCTGCGGTGTCGCGCTGACCCGCGACCGCAGCACGTCGACGTCCGCCTCGCCAAGAAGGGCGGCCATCTTCTCGGCGGCGGTACGCGAGGTCGCGATCTGCGCGTAGCTCTGCAGCAGCTGGACGGTCAGCTGTACGCCTTGGACCTGCTCGGCCACCGAGCCCGCGCGCGGGATATTGACGAACAGCCGCGCCGACGACCGGTACTGCGACTCCGCGCGCGTGGTGACCACGCCCGCGCCCGCGAGACCGGCGACGACGCAGATCGCGAGCGCGAGCCACCGCCGGCGCAGCAGCCCGAGCACGGTACGGACGTCCATCGTCTCGCCAGCCTAGTGCCGCACGGCGCGCTTGGCGGCGCCTCCGGCACGGCGGATCAGGACGTTTCCGCGGTGCGCGGCGAGCCGCGCCTGCGCCCGCAGGATCCCGTCGACACCGCCGCGCGAGGTGAGGTATGTCGCGTGGCGGCGGAGGAACCGCCAGTTGTTGCGGAGCAGCCAGTACTCGTACGGCAGCACCTTCGGATGCTGCCCGCCGGGCCAGCGCCCGGCCTGCCACGACGCCGTCTCCGGCGTCAGGACGCAGCGATAACCCGCCGCCGCCGCGCGCAGGTAGAAGTCGGTCTCCTCGCGCCAGGCGTTGCCGCGCAACGTCTCGTCGTAGCGGAGGTCGAGGACGACCGCGCGACGGACGAGCGCGAGCGCGCAGAGGAACGGCGTCTCGACCGTCGCCGGCGGGAACGTTCCCGGGTGCGTGTCGAGCCCGAACGTCTCGGTGGGGTTGGCGCGGCGGCGCGCGACCTCGGCGGCGTACGCGTCCTCGGCGACGTTGACCCACGGCGCCCCGACGACGTCGGCCTGCTCGCGCTCCGCGACGGCGAGGAGCACCTCGGCGTAGTCGTCGGGGAAGCCGCAGTCGTCCTCGAGGAACACCACCCACCGCGTCGCCGCCGCCGCCGCGCCGGTGTTGCGGGCGGCGGGCGAGCCGCGGTTGGGGTCGTGCCGGACGACGCGCAGCCGCGGGTCGGCGAGGTCACGCAGGACTGCCTGCGTGTCGTCGGTCGAACCGTCGTCGACGACGACGACCTCGGCGATCCCGCGCAACGCGAGGATGCGCGGCAGCGTGACGCGCAAGGCGGCGGCACGTTCGTACGTCGGCAAGATCGCGGTGATCATGCGAGCACCGTCTTCGCGAACCGTTCGCCGAGGCGCCGCCAGTCGTGGCGTTCCGCGACCGCGCGGCCCGCGGCGGCCAGCGCGCGGCGGCGCGGCAGGTCGGCGAGCAGGTCGGTGACCGCAGTGCGGAACGACTCCGGGTCGTCCGCGACCGGGCAGTCGACGTCGAGGCCCTCGACGCCCTTGCTCGTCGACAGCACGGGCCGGTTCGTGGCAAACGCCTCCAGCACCTTGAGCCGCGTCCCGGCGCCGTGCCGCAACGGCACGACGACCAGCGCCGCACGGTCGAGCAGCCGCGCGACGGACGCGACCTCGCCGAGGTTCGTCACGCCATTCATCGCGGGCAACGTCCCGGCGTTGCGGCCTGCAACCGTCAGCGGCGGCATACCCGGTCGCCAGACCTCGGCCGCCCACCACTCGACGGCGAGCCGGTTCGGCGCGTAGTCCATCGCGCCGACGAAAAGCAGGTCGCCGACCTCGGGTACGTCGGTCGTCGTCGTGGGGATGTCGGTGCCGTTCTCCACGACGACCGCATCGACGCCGAGCAGGTCGCGATCCCTGTTCGAGACGACCACGACGCTCGCGCGCGAGTCGGCGACAATGCGGCGTTCGGCGGCGAGGAGGCGGGTGTCGGCCGAACGGTCGGCCTCGACGTTGTGCAGCGAGAGGACGTACGGACGGCCGCGCGGCACCAGGGGAAACAGGTGGACCCACTCGACGACGACGTGGGTGGCGTCGCGTTCGAGCCGGTGTACGGCGGCGGCCGCGTCCCGCGAACAGGACCGGGCGGTCGCGCGCGGCCACCCCCGCGCGAGCCCCAGCGCGAGCGCTGCCTTCGACGGCGGCGCCGCCTGGTGATGGGTCGCGACCGGCAGGTCGTGCCCCGACGACTCCGTCGTGACGAGGTCGACGTCCGCGTGCTTCGCGACCGCTTCGAGCAGGCGCAACGATCGGATCGCTCCGCCCGACCGGGGTTCGGTGGTGAGCTGGGTGCCGATCCAGAGGACGCGGTCAGCCACGCAGCGCTTCCCTTGGCGGCGTGGCAAGGACCATCGCGATGACGGCGGCGGTGATGCCGGGCCGGTGCAGCAGGCTGGTCTGGGTGAGCGACTGGATGCCGTACCCGAACAGCGCGAGGCAGCCGACGAGGATCCGTAACCCGACCGGGGTCGGAAGCGCCCGCACCGAACGCCGCGCCGTCCGCCACGTCGCCACGCCGAGCGCGGCAAGCGCGGCGACGCCGAGGAGCCCGGTCTGCAGGTACGCGAACAGCAGGCTGTTGTGCGAGAACGGCCGGTCGATGTACGTCACCGCGCCGAACCGCGGGTTGTAGACCGGCAGCCGCGCGCCGTACGGACGGCCCAGGCCGACGCCGAGGACGGGGCTGCGGGCCAGCGCGCGGAACGCCAGGGGGTACTCGCTGGTGCGATCCTGGATCGCGTTCTCCTGCGCGACCTCGGGGTTGAGCACGCTCTCCAGCCGCGCGGGCACCTGGCGTAGCGTCGGACCGAGCGTGCCGCCGGCGGCCAGCACGAGGAACAGCGGCACGACGAGCGCCCCGAGCGCGACGGTCCGCAACGCACGTCCCGGACGGCGCGGTCCGGGCCGCAGCAGCGCGAGCAGCGCACCGCACACCGCCAGCGCCACCCAGGAGCTGCGGTTGAACGAGAAGACCCACACGCCGAGGAACAGTGCGAGCTGCGCCGCGGACGTCCGCGTCATGCCGTACGCGAAGACCCGCCCGAGCACGATCAGCGTCGCGAGGAACAGCAGCCACAGCACGGCCGGCCTGATCCGGTTGACCTGCGTGGTGACGCCGAACGTGTTCAGCGGCAGGTTCGGCGCCTCGCTCACGACGGACGTGCCGGCGGCCGCGGCGGCCATCACGACGACGGACGAGAACACGCAGAACCGGACGACCCAACGTTCCAGTCGTTCCTTCTCGGCGGCGGTCGCGAACAGCGTCGTGAGCGGCAGCACGAGCAGGTAGACGAGGTACGTCTTGTACTGGCCGAGCACGGCGTAGCGCGACGCGCCGGCGATCAGGCCGTGCACCGCGCCGACGGTCGCTCCGGCGACGAGCAGCAGGACCGGCCCGGCGAACCGCCACGACGGCGTGCGCTCGGTGCGGCCGCGCGAGACGACCCAGTACGCGACGAGCACGTACGCCAGCACCTCGAACGCGTCTGTCGTCACGCCGCCGACGGACACCAGCCTGCGCATCGGCTCCACCAGCGGCGCGCTGAACACCAGCGCGACCGCGACGGTGGCGCGCGGGCGTTGGATGACGAGGAGCGCGAGGGCGGCCAGGCCGAGCGCGTACAGGACCATCCGCCCGCCGAGCAACATGCGCTGGGTGGCCTCGTACGTGACCAGTGCGGCAGCGACGGTCAGCGCGACGGCGCGGGTGCGGTCGACGGTCGCGGTCGCGCGCACGTTCACGTTCCGACTGTATCTGCGAGCATCGCGCCATGGACGTGATCGCGTGCGTCTACCGTGCGCGCAACGCGGCCACGGTCGCGCGGCTGGCGGGCCAGGCGCGGGCGGCCGGCGCGCGGGTGCGGCTGTGGGCGCTGGACGCGCCGGTCGACGCGCTCGCGGAGTGGACGGCCGGCACCGGTCCTGGCACCAAGTTCGAGCTGGTCAACCGGCTGCTGGCGACAACGCCGGTGCCCGACGACGCGTACGTCGTGGTCGCCGACGACGACGTGCGCATGTCCTCGTTGGCGGCATTCCTGCGCGTCGTCAAGGAGGCGCGGCTCGACCTCGCGCAGCCCGCGCACGGCCGCCGCAGCTCGTCCACCCATCCGGTGACGCGGCTGGTGCCCGGCGCCGTCGCGCGGCTGACGCGGTTCGTCGAGATCGGGCCGGTGTTCGCCGTGTCGCCCGCGTGGCGCGACGAGGTCCTGCCGTTCCCCGACGACGTCGGGATGGGGTGGGGCCTCGAAGCGGACTGGTACGGGCTGCACCGGCGCGGCGCGCGGCTCGGTGTCGTGGACGCGGCACCGATGCGGCACCTCGGGCCGATCGCGACGGCGTACGACCAGTCGGGCGAACGCGCGCGACTGGCGGAACGCCTTGCGGCGCAGGGGCTGAGCGGGCTCGACGCTATCCAGGACACGCTCGGCGTGTGGCTCGGGCCTGACCCGGTGGCGCTGACCATCAACTACAACACGCCGGCGCTGCTCAGCCGGCTGCTGCGCTCGCTCCGCGCGCACGCCGCCGTGCCCGTCCTCGTCGTGGACGGGTCGGACCGCGCGACGTGGCGCCTGGCCGCCCGCTTCACGGCGCGCCGCTACGGCGCGGCGATCCACCAGCCCGGCTACAACATCCACCACGGTCCCGGCATGGACTTCGGCATTCGATATCTCGCGGCGGACTGGGTGCTCGTCGTGGACAGCGACGTCGAGCTGGTCCGCGACGGCGTCGTGCCGCTGCTCACGACGCATGCGGCGGCGGACGTGTACGCCGTCGGCACCGTGCAGCCCGTGGACGACGGGGGCATCGACGATCCCGACGGGCCCATCGCGTACCTGCACCCGCGGCTCATGCTGCTCAACCGCGCCGCGTACCTCGCCAACCCACCCGCCACGCGGCACGGGGCACCGATGATCGAGCCGATGCGCCGACTTGCGGAGACGGGCGAGTGGCGGGTCGTCGACGTGCCAGGACTCGACGCGTACTACCTCCATGAGGTCCAGGGCACCGTCATGCGCACCGGCGGGTTCCATCTCGGCCACCACGACTCGATCCGCACGCGGATCCGGAGGCGGATCCGCGCCGTGCGCAGGATCGCGCGCCGTTCACAGAGATGACCGATGCCGCACAGCGTGCGCAAGCAACGCGGCGAGGGCTGAGATCGCGAGCGAGCCGTCAAGGACGACGCGGTGGGTGAACGCGGCCGCGCCCGAGTAGTACGGCGTGTAGTACCGCAGGAACGCAGCCGTCTCGCCCGGCGAGACCAGCCACGGCCGCCACATCGCGAGCGTTCCCGCGACGAGCACGACCAGGACCCGTACGACGTGTGGCGACCGTGCCGCGTACGCCACCGCCAGCGCGATCCCGATCGCCATCGTCGGCAGCAGCAGCCGCGCCGTGTCGTTGCCGCCGACGACCGCGAGGACGGCGTTCGCCACGGCCGCGGCGACGAGCGGGACGACGACCGGCCGGTGCACCGCACGCCACGCCCCGCGTGACAGCAGCAGCAACGGCACCAGGCCGAGCCCCGTCAGCAGCATCCACGCGAGCCGCGCGACCCCGCCCGGCGAGCCGAAGTGCTCGGCCAGCCAGGTCCGCAGGACGTGCAGCGTCGTCGGCGCCGGACCGGTCGACGGCAACGCGTAGTCGTACGTCACCGCCGCGGCGACCGCGACCACCGTCGCGACGCGCAGCCGCCACCGCGCGCCGGACACCGCGATGTCCGCGACCACGACCGCGACCACCAACGGTCCCCAGGCCTCACGCGCGAGGCACGCGAGCACGACGACGGGCAGGCTCCACCACGGCCGCCGCCCTAGCAGCAGCACCAGCCAGCCGAGCCCGAGCGCGAGCGCAGCCGGGTCGGTCGCCGCCGGGTACGTCAGCGCCGCGTGCACGGTCAGCGGCTGGAGCAGCACGAGGCACCCCGCGACGACGGCACCGTCGCGCGACCCCGACAACCGGACGACGAGCACGCCGGCCAGCACGGCCGCGACGAGCAGCGCGACGAGGTCGACGACGACGAACCGGTCGAGCGCCGACTCCCCGGGCAGGTGCCGGACCAGCCACGGTACGAGCGGCCGCCGAGCGTACGGCACGTCGATCCGGTGCCCGCGGGCCGCCGCGCAGTACTGCTCGCCGTCGAACCCGCAGCCGCCCGCGCGCGCGATCCGTTCGGCGGTGACGGCCTGCCAGACGAGCATCGCGGCCGTGAACGCCGCGATCCCCCGCGCGAGCCACTTCACCGCCGGGTACGCCAGATCCCGACCAGCGCCCCGAGCGAGTTCGCCACGGGCAGCGTCCCGAGCACGCATCGGTGCCGCACAGCGTGCGCAAGCGATGCGACGACCTGCCTGACCTCCGCGCGCGCGCTCACCGGCTCGCCCATCTTGCGGGAGAACGACACCTGGTCGCGCCCGCGCGCGTACCGCTTCCGCAGCAGGTTGCGCAGCCGCAGGTCGTCCTCGGTACGCCGGTGCAGTACCTCCGCGTCCGGCAGGTAGAGGATCCGCCGCCCCGCGGCGCGCAGCCGCCGCAGCCACTCCTCCTCGTCGCCGCTCGACGGCAACGTCACGTCGAAAGGGCCGACCGCCTCGACGGCGGCGCGGGTGACCGCGAGGTTCGAGCCGTACAGCACCTCGGGCTCGCACACCTCGGTCCCCGCGTCGAGCACCGTCTCGCCGAGCTCCTCGCGGCCGCACGACCGCGGCATCGGCCGTTCCAGCGACAACCGGATCGGTCCGCCGAACGCCCCCGCGTCGGGGTAGCGCTCGAAACCCGCGACGAGCGCCGCGAGCCACCCCGGCGGCGCGACGACGTCGTCGTCGACGAGGCAGATCAGCTCGCCGCGCGCGGCCGCGAGCCCGGCGTTGCGCGCGCTGTTGAGACCACCGTGCGCGATGGGCACGAACCGCACGAGCGACGACCGCGCGACCCACTGACCGACGACGCCGGCCGTGTCGTCGGTCGACCCGTCCGACACGACGAGGACCTCGTAGCGCTCGCCCGGATACGACTGCGACGTCAACGAGGTGAGCCCGCGGTCCAGCAGGTGCGCGCGGTTGTACGTCGGCACCAGCACGCTGACGAACGGCCGCTTCGTCATGGTCGCGGCTCCGGCGCGCCGAGCGCCGACGCGCGGGTCGCGTAGTACCGGTACGTCACCCGGTCCAGGTGACCGATCCGCACGCCGAGGTCGCGCATCCGCCGCCACAGGTTCCAGTCGTGTGGCTCGGGGATGCGGTGACATGTCGCGCTGTACGTCAGGAAGCGCAGCCCCATCGAGTAGAGCACCGAGCCATGGGTGACTTGCCCGACCGTCAGCTCCGGCGCACCGAGATGGCCGTACGACCCGTCCGCGAAGTGCGTCTCGGTCACCGAATGCACCATCTCCAGCCGTCGCTGCTTCGCCGACGCGAGCAGCACCTCGACGTGGTCCTCGGTCAGCTCGTCGTCGTCGTCGCACGGCGCGATCCAGGCACCACGCGCGAGCAGCAACGCCGCGTTCATCGGCTGCGACCCCGACACCCGCCACCGGTCCGTCGGATCGGGCGGGTAGAGGCCGGGCCGCGGCAGGTTGACGTAGCGCACCCGCGGGTCGCGCACGCCCGCCATCAGCCGGTCGGTCGCCGCGTCGGTGCCGTCGCCGACGACGAGGATCTCGACCCGCTGGTACGTCTGCCGCAGCGCGCTCGGCAACGCCCGCTCGCCCAGCGCGTCGGCTCGGTTGTACGTCGGGATGCGGATCGTCACGAGTGGCTCGGTGTCGCCGTCCGCCTCCTCCCAGCACACGTCGCGGCCGGCCCGCGCGCGGGCGAGCAGCTCGCGGTCGGACCGGCGCTGGATGCGTTCCCGCCACAGTTCTAGCTGGCCGTCGATGCCGCGCTCGACGACCCGGTGCCGCACCGCGCGCACGACCTTCATCCGACGCCCCGCACGGTCTCGACGACCGCGGCGCCGAACACGTCGGCGTTCCACGACGACTCGGCGAACGCGCGACCCGCCGCGCCCATCCGTTCGCGCAGCGCGGCGTCGGAGCAGAGCCGGTCCAACCCCGTACGCCAGCCGGCCACGTCGCCCGGCTCGACCCAGATGCCGCAGCCGATGGCTTCGACGTCGACGTCGGCGAGGTGCGGCGTGCGCGTCACGACGACCGGCTTGCCGAGTGCGAGCGCGTCGTTGAGCTCCGACAGGCCACTCACGCGCAACGGGTCGCGCAACGGGATCGCGACGACCGACGCGCGGACCAGGTCCTTGAGCACGTGCGCGTACGAGAACTTCGGCCCTCCCGGCTGCACGCTGTCCTCATGCGTCTCGTCGGTCACCAGCTCGACACCCGGTACGACCGGGAGACCGCGCGGCGACCGCGCGTACACGACAGCAGGGAGGCCTGACAGCGCCGCGAGGAGCGTCGGCTGGTCACGGTTGGTCTTGCCCGACGAGACGACGACGTCGCCGCGCGCGGGGACGTATCCGGGGAAGTCGAGCGCGGGGCCCCAGGCGGCCCAGCGCACCCGCTCGGGGTCGAGCGCGAAGCGGTCGAGCACCGCCGAGCGGACGTACGAGCTGAGGCAGATCACCGCGTCGTACCCGCGGAGCAGCAGCCGGGTCCGCGCGGTCCGGCGCGGCACCGTGTGCAGCACTGTCACGAGCGGTGCGCGCCGCAGCCGCAACGCCCGCAGGTACGCGACGCCCGCGAGGGAGTTCGGCTCGCCGGCGTAGCCGACCGCGCGCGACCGCAACACGGACGACT
>CBQZLL010000020.1:0-18756 GCA_967749945.1 uncultured Frankiaceae bacterium | reverse complement strand
CCGACTGCCCGCCGGAGGCGATGGACGCCGAGGACCTGCTGTACCTGCTCTACACCTCGGGGACCACGGCCAAGCCCAAGGGGATCATGCACACCACCGGCGGGTACCTGACCGGGGTGTCCACCACCCACCGGCTGGTCTTCGACCTGCATCCCGACACCGACGTCTACTGGTGCGCGGCCGACATCGGCTGGGTGACCGGCCACTCCTACATCGTCTACGGCCCGCTGGCCAACCACGCCACCAGCATCCTGTACGAGGGCGCGCCCAACTTCCCCGACAAGGACCGCTGGTGGGAGATCGTCGAGCAGTACAAGGTGACGATCCTCTACACGGCGCCGACGGCCATCCGCACCTTCATGAAGTGGGGCACCGACTGGCCCGAGAAGCACGACCTCTCGAGCCTGCGGCTGCTCGGCAGCGTCGGCGAGCCGATCAACCCCGAGGCCTGGATGTGGTACCGCCGGGTCATCGGCGGCGAGCGTTGCCCCATCGTCGACACGTGGTGGCAGACCGAGACCGGCGCCATCTTGATCTCGCCGCTGCCGGGCGTCACGAGCACCAAGCCCGGCGCCGCGATGCGCCCGCTCCCCGGCGTGTCCGCGGAGGTCGTCGACAACACGGGCAACGCCGTTCCAGCCGGCGGGGGCGGCTACCTCACGCTGACCGAGCCGTGGCCGTCGATGCTCCGCGGCATCTGGGGCGACGACGCGCGGTACCGCGACACGTACTGGTCGCGGTTCGCCGGCCGATACTTCGCGGGCGACGGCGCGAAGCTCGACGCCGACGGCGACCTCTGGCTGCTCGGCCGGGTCGACGACGTCATGAACGTCTCCGGCCACCGCATCTCGACGACCGAGGTCGAGCACGCGCTCGTCGGCCACCCGTCAGTCGCCGAAGCGGCGGTCGTCGGCGCGACCGACGCGACGACGGGGCAGGGCATCGTGGCGTTCGTCACCGTCAGGGGCGGGACCGAGGACGGCGAGTCGCTGGCGGCGGACCTGCGGGCGTTCGTGGTCAAGGAGATCGGGCCGATCGCGAAGCCGCGGCAGATCATCTTCACGCCCGACCTGCCGAAGACGCGCAGCGGCAAGATCATGCGCCGCCTGCTGCGCGACGTCGCCGAGGAACGCCCGCTCGGCGACGTGACGACGCTCGCCGACCCGACCGTGGTGTCGGCGATCGGCGAGCGCATGAAGACGGCGGCACCCGAGGAATGAGCTGGCCGCTGGTGGCGCCGGTCACGCTGACCGGCCGGTACCTCATCCTCCGCCCGCTGGTCCCCGCCGACGCGGACGCGCTCTACGCATGCTCGCGCGACGCGTCGGTGTGGACCTATCTCGGCTACGGCCCGTGGGCGTCGGCGGACGCGTTTCGCGGGTGGCTCACGGCAGCGGTCGGTGACGACCCGCTGTTCCTCACGGTCGTGGTCGACGGTGAGCCACGCGGAGTCGTGTCGTACCTCCGCATCGATCGCGACAACGGTGTCGTCGAGATCGGCCACATCTGGTACGCCCCCGCCATCCAGCGCAGTCGCGCGACGACGGAGGCGACGTACCTCCTCGCCCGGCACGTCTTCGACGACCTGGACTACCGCCGGCTCGAATGGAAGTGCAACGACCGCAACGCCCGGTCGCGCGCCGCCGCCGAACGCTTCGGCTTCACGTACGAGGGCACGTTCCGCCAACACATGTTCGTCAAGGGCGCCAACCGCGACACTGCGTGGTACGCGATGCTCGACATCGAGTGGGAGTCGATCCGGCAGGCGTTCGAGGACTGGCTCGACCCCGCCAACTTCGACGCCGACGGCGTTCAGCGCGCCGCCCTGAACGCAGCCTCCGCCTCGACGAACGCGTGGAGCGGTTCGAGCAGGTCCTGAACGGCAGCCAGCGCGACCTCCAGCTCGGCCGTCCCGGCAGCCCGCGCGACGGCCGCGTCCACGCCGGCCAGCGTCTCGGCGAGCGCGGCCGCGCAGGCGCCCCACGATGCCTCGACGGACGGGTGCCGCCACCCGGGCATCGACGACGACGCGTCGGCCAGCGCGAGTCGCAACGTCTCCGCGCCGACCGGCAACGGCAACGCCATCGACCGCGCCGACGACGGCACGCAGCGGATCATCGCCCGCTGTGCGAGGTCGACGTGCTCCGCGCAGCGGAGGAACGCCGCATACGCCTCGGCGAGCGAGGGGTCGACCTGGCGACGGCGGAGCGGCACGCCCGCGATCGTATGCACCGCGACGCGGGTAGCCTGCGGCCATGCCGGTCGAGAGCGACGTCCTCGTCCCCGGTCCCTGGTCGCACCGCGACGTCTCCGCCAACGGCACCCGCTTCCACGTCGCCGAGTCGGGCGACGGCCCGCTCGTCCTGCTGCTGCACGGCTTTCCGCAGTTCTGGTGGATGTGGCGGCACCAGCTCACGACGCTCCCCGACGCGGGCCTGCGCGCGGTCGCGCCCGACCTGCGCGGCTACGGCGGCAGCGACAAGCCGCCGCGCGGCTACGACGCGTACACCCTCGCCGCCGACGTCGCCGGCCTGGTCCGCGCGCTCGGGGAGCAGCGCGCGATCCTCGTCGGCCACGACTGGGGCGCGGCCATCGCCTGGGTCGTCGCGGCGTTGCACCCCGAGGTCGTCGAACGCCTCGTCATCACGAGCACCGCACACCCGTTGCGGCACCGGGAGGCGGTCGTCGCGGACCCGCGCGGGCAGCTGCGCGCCAGCATGTACCTGCTGGGCTCGCAGACGCCCTGGCTCGCGGAACGCGCGCTCGTCCGCGACCACGCCGCGCGCGTGGGCGAGCTGCTCGACCGGTGGTCGGGACCGGACTGGCCGACCGACGACGAACGCACCGTCTACCGCGAGGCGATGCTCATCCCGGGCGTCGCGCACTGCTCGCTCGAGTACTACCGCTGGTGGGTCCGCTCGCAGGTACGCCCGACCGGCATCCGGTTCTTCAAGCGCATCCAGCAGCCGGTGACCGCGCCGACGTTGCAGCTGCACGGCGAGCTCGACACGTGCGTCCTGCCGCGCACCGCACTTGGCTCGGGCCGCTACGTCCAGGCGCAGTACGAGTGGCGGCTCGTCGCCGGCACCGGCCACTTCCTGCCCGAGGAGGCACCGGACCTCGTCAGCGGCGAGATCGCGCGGTGGGCGAAGTGACCGAACGCGACCGCAACGCCGCGGGCCGGCCCGAGAATGCCCGGCCGCGCGACGCCACCGGCAAGCCGCTCTCCCGCGACGCCGGACCGTCGTGGCGGGAGCGCCTCCGCGCGCTCGACGAGACGCAGGCGCTACCACCACGCGAGGCGATCGCCGAAGCGGAGCGCCTGGTCCTGACCGGCCAGCCGGTCTACGCGCACGAGATCCTCGAAGGGCCGTGTCATCTCGCCGCGCCCCCGGACCGCGCGTTCTGGCAAGGACTCGCACAGGTCGCCGTCGGGCTCACCCACGCGCAACGCGGCAACGACGTCGGCGCGCGGTCACTGCTGCGCAGCGGCGCCGAGAAGCTGTCGGGCTACGAGGACGGTCACGAGGGCGTCGCCGTCGCCCGCGTCGTCGCGACCGCGCGCGACCTCGCCGAGCGCGTCGAGTCGCTGACCGACGACGAGCTCCGGGTGCCGTTCACCTAAGCGGCGTCGGACCGTTCCTCCGCCACCGCCGCGAGGTTCGCCAGAAAGGCGTCGGCCATCGCGCGGAACGCCGCGGTCATCCGCGCGCGCTCGACCGCGGATCCGTCCGGCGTCCACCGCAACGACAGCGCCGCCGCGGTGGCGACCGGCGCGTCGTCGGAAACGACGTACGACAGCATCACCGTCCCTGCGGTGTCCGGCAGTCCCTCGCCGGTGACGTCGAAGCCGGTGACGTACGCCGCGCGCAGCCGTTGCGGCCGGAGTGCATGCACCTCGACACGCGGTGTCATGCCGGGCCAGAGATCGAATGCCGTCGAACCCGCGAGCAGCAACGCCGCGCTCGTCGGATCGGCGGCGATGACGCGGTCGACGCTGATCGTCGTCATGCCGGGCTCCTGGGTGGTTGCTCGGTGCTTGCTATCGCAAGCGTACCCCGCGAAAGGTCCGGTTAGTCGCATCCCTGCGTACTTACCTGGGCGGTGCGGTCGCGCCCCTCCGCCGCGTCGCTCGCGACCTCCTTCGACGTGAGCGCGTATCCGGTCGACCGGTCGTCGGCCGCCGCGGCGAAGATGACGCCGTACACCCGGCCGTCCGGCGCGAGCAGCGGGCCGCCGCTGTTGCCGGGCCGGACGGTCGTGCGCAGCGAGTACACGTCGCGCCGGACGTCGCGCCGGTCGTAGATATCGCGGCCGACGGCGGTGATCCGCTCGCGGACGCGCGCCGACACCGCGGTGAACGGCCCGTCCTCCGGGTAGCCGACGACGACCGCGCTGGCCTTGCTCTCCGCGCTGCCCGCGAACGTCAGCGGCGCCAGCTTCAACCCCTTGAGGTAGAGGACGGCGACGTCGCGCGCGGGGTCGTAGAGGACGACCTTCGCTTCGCGGCGGTCGTTCTGCGAGACCTCGACGAGCGGCGCGCTGACGCCCGCGACGACGTGCGCGTTCGTCATGAGGTGCTCGGGCGCGAAGACGAACGCCGTCCCTTCGAGTCGCCGCGAGCAGGAGTGCGCGACGCCGGTGACCTTGAGCACGCGGTCCCGCGCGACGCGGACGGCGGGCGAGTTGACGACCGCGGGGTCGGGCGGGGGCACGTTCGCCGTACGCGTCGGGCCGAGGTCGTTGAACACCTCGGGGAAGCCGTGCCGGCGGAACAGATCGAGGAACCCGTCGAACACCGGAGGCGGCGGCGGGAGCGCGCGGTTGAGCGTGCGCATGACGGCGGACCGCCGTACCTGCTCCGACAGCCCGGGGTATGACGACCGCGACGCGGGCAGCGCGAACACCCAGGCGAGCAGCAGCACGCCGACCGCCGCGACGATCGCGCCGACGGCGGAGTCGAGGAGCCGGACCGGATGCCAGGTGATGCGTTGGCGCAGCGAGGCGCCGATGGTCGTGCCGATGAGCTGGCCGAGAATGGCGAAGACGAGGCCGAGGCCGAGCGCGACGAGCGCCTGCGCGTTGCCGTCGACGATCGCCCGCGCGAGGGCCGGGGCGGTGAGCAGGCCGATGGTGCCGCCGCCGACCAGGCCGGCCAGGGACAGCGCGTCGACGACGAGTCCCTGGCGGTATCCCCCGATGCCGACGACGACGACGGCGGACAGGAGGAACAAGTCGAGAAGGTCCACCGTCACCCCGGGAACTCTAACGGCCGCCCGTGCTCACGTGACGGTCAGTTCGCCCACCATCGCGATCGACTCGTGGTACGTGCAGACGAACTTGTACGTTCCCGGCCGGACGCCGGTGAGCTTGATCTCGATCTTCTTGCCCGCGTCGAGGTTCTGGTCGGCCTTGAGCTCGGGGCTGGTGAACGTGTGCGGCGCGGCACCGGTGTTGTCGAACGAGATCGTGAGGTCACCGGCCTTGCCCGCGATGGCCTTCGGGACGAACTCGTTGTCCTTCGCCTCGAGGGCGATCGGACCACCGCCGCCCGCCGCCGGTCCTGGCGCGCTGCCGGTCGGGGACGGGCTCGTGCTCCCCGCGAGCGTGTTGTTGCCGCTGTCCTGCGGCGAACAAGCCCCGAGAGCGAACGCCGTCGTCAGCGCGAACGCGCCGGTCGCGGCGCGGCGGAGGAGGTGCATGCTGCTCCTTGGTTCTTGGTGGGACCGACGGGACCGTATCTGCTACGCCGCTACCCGCGCATTTCCGGGAGCCGCCACACCGACGTGACGACGTACGCGGCGGCGAGCCCCCAGAGCACGCCGAGCACGCCCCCGCCCAGCACGTCGGACAAGTAGACGTCGGTCGCGAACAGCTCCGCGAACCCGGCCGCGATGACGAGCCCGAGCGCCGCGAACGTCCACGTGACCTTCCGCGTCCAGCGCGGGATCCGCGGCAGCAGCACGACGACCAGGCCGATCGCGGTCGCGGCCGCGACCGTGCTCGTCGTCGCGGGGAACGTCCGGTCGACGAGGCGTTCCGCCTCGATCAGCGGGTTGGGCCGCGCGACGAGCGCGCGTACCGTCGGCGGCACCGCGCTCGCGCCCGCGACGACCGCGGTCAGCACGACGAGCGCGCGCGGCCGCCTGTCCAGCGCCCACCGCGCCAGACCGACGAGCCCCGCGACGGCGACCGCGCCGCCGGTCGACAGGACGTCGTGCACGATCCTGATCGCGGTGACGACACCGTCGGGCTGCCCGGACAGCGCCTCTCGTACGTCGCGGTCGAGCGACGCGAGTCCGGTGCGTCCCAGCACCTGCACCAGGATCAGCGCGAGCAGCCATCCGAACACGACCAGCGCGACCAGCACCCCGGTGAGCTGGAGCCCGGCGACCTGTCCCGGCCGGAACCGCTTCGCGACGAACGCGATCTGCCCGCGATAGCGAAGCCGTACCGCGGCGATCCGCGGCCGGTCGATGAAACCCTGCCAGGCCGCGCGCAGCCGCTCCTGCCGCTTCGCCGTCGCGCGGGCGGCGAGCACGAGGACGGCCACCGTGACGAGGACGATCGCGAGCACCGTCGACGCGCGCCCGGCGTACTTCTCGACCCGCCGCCACGAGTTGCCCGCCGCGTAGCCGAGCAGCGTGAAGCCGGAGCCCCAGACGAGGCAGCCGCTGACGCTGGCGACCATGAACCGGACGTACGACATCCCCGACGACCCGGCTGCGAACGGCATCACCGCGCGCAGCACCCCGACGAATCGCCCGAGGATCACCGCCCTGATACCACCCGAGCGGATCCGGTGCATCGTGTTGTCGACGCGGTCGCGGCCCATCAACGCGCCGACGCGCCCGGCGAGCACCTTCGCGCCGAGCCGCCGGCCGAGGTAGAAGCCGACCGAGTCTCCGGCGATCGCGCCGAGCACCGCCGCCGCGCACATCGCCGCGACCGGGATCCGCCCCTGGAACGCCACGACCCCGCCGAGCACCACGGCCGTCTCCCCGGGCACCGCGAGGCCCGCGAACGCCGCCGTCTCGAGCAGCGCGAACACGAACACCGCGCCCCACACGACGGGCGGGGGCAGGCTCGTCAGCCCCTCGAGGAAACCGGCCATGGGGACGGCTACACGAACTGTCGCGCGAACGCCCGCGCGCTGATTGGCTCCCCCGTCGCGCGCTCGACGAGGCGGTCCCAGCGCAGCCGCGCGCCGGGCGCGAACACGCTGTCCCGCAGCCATCCCCCAGTCGCCGGATCTGCGTACAGCTTCCCGCCGCGCGCCTCGACCGTCTGCTGGAGCTGGGACGCGAACAGCTCGCCGAGGACGTAGTTCTGGTAGTAGACGGGCGCGAGCGCGAGGTGCAGCTTCGCCGCCCAGTCGGGCGCGTGCCGGTCAGGCGGTCGCGAGACGAGCTGGAAGCGTTCGACCAGGTCCCACCACCTGGTGTCGTGGTCGGCGGACGGGCTGGCGTAGAGGCCGCGTTCGAAGTGGCACATGACGAGGACCCAGCGCGCGAACACGAGCATGTGCGCGCGCAACGAGGCGTGCACCTGCTCGTCGACGCCGACGAGCTCGGCCGCGGCGACACCGGCGACGTCGCGCAACCAGTTCGCGTCCTTGGACAGCCGGCCGAACAGCTGCGCGACCGCCTCCGTCGTCAGCGAGTGCGCCGGGCGCCGCAACGCCCACGGCAGGTCGCGGCCGAGGTAGACGTCGTACGCCGCGTGCCCGAACTCGTGCAGCATCGTCGACGTCCAGCGTTCGCTGTCGATGACGTTGCAGAGGACCCGGATGTCGTCGCCACGGTCGACACAGAGGCAGAACGCGTGCTGGTTCTTGCCCTCGCGGGTGAAGAGGTCGCTGCGGTCGACGACGGGGCGCAGGTCCATCCCGAGCCCGTCGTACGTCCGCATCGTCAGCTCGGTGAGGTCGCGCCCGGCGACGAGCGGGTCGAGGTCGACGCCCGCCTCGCGCGGCGCGTCCTGGAAGAACGGGTCGGCGTAGTGCCACGGCATCAGGTCGGCGATGCCGAACCGGTCGCGGAGGCGTTCGTCCAGGTCTGCCTTGAGTCGCGCGAACGGCTCGGCGGTGAGCCGGTCGAGCTCGTCGAGCAGCGCGAACAGCCGCTCCTCCGACAGCTCGCCGAGCGCGAGCGACATCGCGTAGTAGTGCGGGTAGCCGAGCCGGGTCGCCGCTTCGTTGCGGACCTCGACGAGCCGCTTGACCCGACCTACGACCTCGGCGCCGACCTGCTTGCTCGCCTCCCACGCGGCGCGGCGTTCGTCGCCGTCGTCGCTGATCGCGAGGACCTTCTCGATGTCGTTGTCGCTCCACCGCCGCCCGCCCGCCTCGCCGCGGAACGTCGCGTAGATCGAGTCGCACTCGGCGTTGAGCGTGACAAGCTCGGTGCGCAGCTCGGCCGGCGTCTGCTCCGCCGCGAACGCGAGCCGCAGCGTCTCGACGGACCGAGCGAGGTCCGCGTCCTCGATCGGCTCGGCGGACGCGGAGCACAGCGCGGCGTACGTCTCGGCGTCCGCGTAGTAGTCGGAGAGGCGCTGCTCCAGCGCGATGCGTTCGGCGTCGGCCTCGGGCGAGGAGGCGATGTTGGTACGCCACCACGCCTCGTTGACCGCGGCCTCCAGCGGCGCGAGGTCGGCGGTAAGCCGGTCGACCAGCGCACGGGCGTTCTCGTCAGCTCCCACCGACAGCCTCCTCGACGGGCGGCACCGGCCGCTCCAGGTACTCCCCCGGTTGCCACGGAATCTCCCACCCGCCGAGGGCGAGCAGCTTGTCGACCAGTCCTGCGGTGAATCCCCAGATCAGCAGGTTGCGGACCCGGAACCCGGGGCCGACGTAGCCGTTGCGCAGGCCGACGCGGCAGCGGTTCGCCGGGTTCGCGAGCTCCGCGATCGGCACGCGTTCGACCGCGGCGACCTCGCCCGCGTCGACCGGCGCGACGGCGTGCGGGTCGCGCCACCACGCGAGCACCGTGACGACGGTGAACCCGCTCGGCGGCAGGTACAGCTCCGGCAGCGTCGCGAACACCTCGACCGTGCCGGGATCGACACCGACCTCCTCGCGCGCCTCGCGCAGCGCCGCGTCGACCGCCGTCGCGTCCGCGGGGTCGACCTTGCCGCCGGGGAACGCGGGCTGGCCGGGGTGGCTGCGTAGCGTCGCAGCGCGTTCGATGAACAGCAGGTCCGGTCCGTGCGGACCCTCGCCGAACAGCGCGAGCACCGCACTCATCCGCCGCTCCCCCTCGACCGGGGGTGGGAGGAACCGCGAGAAGTATTCAGGCGGCACCGTCGGCAGCGCCTCGACGAGCGGCGTGAGCCAGTCAGGAGTCATCGGACACCGAGGTACTTCGCGATGTCGGCGCGCAGCTCGGTCTCGGTGAGCTCGCCGACGTGGACGTTCTTGATGAGCCCGTCGGCACCGAGGAAGACGGTCGTCGGGAGACTGCGGGTGCCCACGGCGCGCTTGATGCGTTCGTCCTTGTCGAAGACGCTGGCGTACCCGATGCCGGCACGCTGGATCGCCGACCGCGCCTCGCGTTCGAAGTCGCGCGTGTCGACCCCGAGGAAGCGCACCGTCTCGCCGAGCGCGAAGTGCGCGCGCTGGAACTGCGGCATCTCCTTACGGCACGGGTAGCACCACGAGGCCCAGAGGTTGAGGACAGTCGGTACCTTGCCGAGCGCACTCATCGTCACGGTGCCGGGGTACCCGATGCACGAGAGCGCGACGTCGGGGAGCCGCTTGCCGCGCGTCGGCCGCTCGTTCGGCGCGAGCAGTTCGTTCGGACTCGGGCACGGGTCGGTGGCGATCGACGGCAACGGGTCGGGCGACGGGTTGGCCGTCGGGTCGCCGCGTGTGCAGGCGACCAGGGCGAGCAACGCGAGCGCGACGGCGGACGCTCTCACCCGGTCCCCCGCGACGGGCAGTACTTCGCGATGCCGCAGTGCGCGCAGTCGGGCTTGCGGGCATAGCAGCACCGCCGACCGTGCCAGATGAGCCGGTGGGACAGGATCGTCCAGTCCCGTTTCGGGATGAGGTCCATGACGGCGTACTCGACCTTGACCGGGTCGGTCTCCTGGGTCCAGTCGAGGCGCCGGACCAGCCGACCGAAATGCGTATCGACGGTCAGCCCGGGGATGCCGAACGCGTTGCCGAGGATGACGTTCGCGGTCTTGCGACCGATACCGGGCAGTTTCACCAGGTCGTCGAGCCTGGCGGGGACCTCGCCGTCGTGCCGTTCGACGAGCGCCCGCCCGAGCCCGATGAGGGAGGTCGTCTTGTTCCGGAAGAACCCGGTCGACCGGATCATCGGTTCCAGCTCGGCACGGTCGGCGGCGGCGTAGTCCTCGGCGGTCGGGTACTTCGCGAACAGCGCCGGCGTGACCATGTTCACCCGGGCGTCGGTGCACTGCGCCGAGAGGATGGTCGCGACGGCCAGCTCCAGCGGCGTCGTGAAGTCCAGCTCGCAGTGCGCGTCGGGGTAGATCGTGCCGAGCGCGCGGTTGACCGTGCGGGCGCGGCGGGTCCGCGCGAGCGGCGTCTCCGCCACCGTTCTCGGCATGGTCGCAAGCGTACGGTGCCGTGCCACTCAAGCCCTCGGCGATTCCTGACGATGCTCCCGCTGCCGACTACTCTGAGTTACGACGAGGTGTGCCCGTGGAGAAGCAGCGAAGGGTCGCGGGGGTCCCCGAGCGGAGTCCCGAGTTCGCGCACCTCCCGTTGGTGGGGCTGCGCCAGTACCGCAAGGCACTGACCCAGGAGGAAAGCCGCGTCTCGTACTGGCGGCGGATCATGCAGGCCAGGCTCGACGTCGTGCGCGCGCTCGGGACCGACACCGGGCCCGACGTGGACGCCCTGCGTCCGGTCCTCGGTGCGGCCCGGGTCGGCGCGGCGCGCAACGCCCTGCTCGACGTCGTACCCGTCGACGACATTCCCCCGCTGCCGAACCTCGAGTCGCTGTGGGAGCGCGACCCGCGGCCCGGAGACGAGGCGTACAACGAGGCCCTCGCCGCCGACCTCGGGCGTGCCGAAGCGCAGCTCTCGGCGTACCGGCAGGCGTTGCACCGCCGCCTGGCCGCCGCGACGACCGAGCTGATCGCGCGCTACCGCGAGGAGCCCACGCTGTGCCTCTCGGCCCTCCCGCTCCCCCGAGCCAAGGCCGAGTCGAACACGGCCTGACCCGCCCCGGTTCGTAACCCAGGTAGACGAACCGTCACGACCCCGCTACCCTCTGCTCCCTGCGCCGCCAGGGGGCGGGGGGATCGGGGGAACGGGTCATGCGCGGCATGCGGCGGATCGGGGCACTGCTCGCGGGCGCGGTCATCGCGTCGGGGCTCTCGGTGACGAGTACGGCGCCCGCACGGGCGACCTCCGACGCGGTCGACGAGCCCGCGCCGGTCACGCCCGCGCCGGTCCCGGCGAAGGCACACCGCGCCGCGCCGACCGACCAGTCCGACCCGGCGTGGGTGAACCCCGAGGTCACCCTGCCGACCGCCGGCGCGGTGGACGTGACGCTGCCCGCGACCGGGCGCGTCCAGGCGGGCACGCTGCCCGTCGAGATCGGCCCGGCCGAGTCGGGCCTGCGGCCGGACACGGTGCAGGTCCGGATGATGGACCAGACCGAGGTGACCGCGACCGGCGGCCTGTACCTCGGTTTCCAGCTGGTCCGGTCGGACGGCGGCAGCAGCCCCGGCGTCGTCTCCGTCGCGCTCGACTACACCGGCATCGTGTACGCCGTGGGCGGTGACTTCCCGAGCCGCCTGCGCCTGGCGCGGGTGGGCTGCGCGGGCTGCCCGCCGACCAAGCTCACCGCGACGAACGACCTGCAAGCCAAGCGGATCGTCGTCGACGTGCCTGTCGAGCCCGACCCGTCGGCCGCGCTCAGCCCGGACGAGAACGTCGGGACCGGCCCGGCGCCGGACAGCGGGTTCGGCCCGCAGAGCACGAGCGAGGACGACCCGGTGTCGTCGCTGTTCGGCGGCACGACGTTCACGACGATGACCGACTCGGGCGGGAGCAGCGGCAACTACGGCGCGAGCACCATCTCGGCCGGCGGCTCCTGGCAGGTCGGGGTCGGCAGCGGCGCGCTCACGTACTCGTACCCGATCGCGATGCCACCGGCCGTCGCCGGCGCGACCCCGTCGCTGTCGCTGGAGTACAACTCGCAGTCGGTCGACGGCCGCACCGTGGCCGAGAACAACCAGCCGTCGATGGTCGGCGAGGGCTGGTCGTTCGAGCCGGGGTACATCGAGCGGCGGTTCCACTCGTGCACGACCGACACCGGCGGCACGGCCGATCTGTGCTGGTCGCCGAGCAACGAGTACTTCCTGCACTTCGGCGGGCAGTCGGGCGAGATCGTGCGCAGCGGCGCGTCGAACGAGTGGCGGCTGCGCGGCAACGACCCGGCCTGGCGGATCCTGTCGTACACCGGCGCGCCGAACGGCGACGACAACGGCGAGTACTTCGTCGTCATCACCCCCGATGGAGCGAAGTACTGGTTCGGCTCAGGGACTGAGCCGGCCCAGTCGGGGTCTCCGCTGGTGACGAACGCGGCGTACACGGTGCCGGTGGTGGCCGGTGTCAACGAGCCGTGCTACAGCGCGGTAGGGCTGAACAGCTGGTGCCAGCAGGCGTACCGGTGGAACGTCGACCGGGTCCGCGACCGCAACGACAACGTGACGAGCTACTTCTACACGAAGGAGCTCAACTACTACGCACGGCAGAACCAGATCCAGACGCAGTACACCCGCAGCGGCTACCTCGACCGGGTCGAGTACGGCAAGCGCAACGGCGCCGAGTCGACGACCGCACCCGCTCGCGCCCGCGTCTACGTGTCGCTCCGCTGCCAGGCGCAGACGAGCTGTCCGACGCCGTCGGCGTCGACCGGGACCTCGTACCCGGACGTGCCGATGGACCAGTACTGCCCGGCGGTGGCCTCGTGCACCGGCAACACCACGCCGACGTTCTTCTCGGTCTACGACATCAGCAGCATCACGACGTCGATCTGGGGCGGGGCGTACCAGCTCGTGTCGACGTACGACCTGACGTACAACTTCCCGCCGACGAACGACGGTGGGATGACGACGCCGTCCCTGTGGCTGCACGACATCACGCACACCGGGAACTACGGCACGGCGGCGGCGGTGCCGCCGGTGACGTTCGGCGGCACGCCGCTGCAGAACCGGGTCAACACCGGCGCGGGGCTGTCCCCGATGTACAAGTACCGGCTCTGGTACATCGACGCGGAGCTCGGCGCGCGGATCACCGCGACGTACGGGCAGCCGCACCCGTGCCCGACGGGCGCGAGCTGGCCGACCGACACCAGCCCGTACGACTGCTACCCGCAGCGGTACCAGAACGAGTGGATCCCGTTCCGCAAGTACCTGGTCACCAGCATGCTCACCGAGAACACCGGCGGGCAGCCGGACCAGCGGGTCGACTACGACTACCAGGACACGCCCGCGTGGCACTACCAGGACTCGATCCTGACGGCGAGCGGTGAGCAGTCGTGGACCGACTGGCGCGGCCACGCGCACGTACTGGTGACGGCCGACGACGGCGGCACAACGGCGCGGACCAGGACCGACTACCTGTTGTTCCGGGGCATGAACGGCGACAAGCTCGCCAATGGCACGTCGAAGTCCGTCACGCTGCAGGACTCGTTCGGCTTCGACTTCGCCGACAACCACTACCTGGCCGGGATGCCGTTGGAGGCGCGGCGGATCTCGCTGGACGGGACGACGTTCGAGTCGACGCTGCACCGCTACTGGGCGGTGATGACGATCGACGGGCCGGACGGCTGGATGAGCCACAACACGCAGTACGTCCGCGAGTCCGCGCTCATCCCGCGGACGAAGGACACCACGACGCAGTCGTCGTGGATCACCCGGGAGATCGACACGACGTACTCGACGTTCTCCGGCATGCCGACGCAGGTCGTCGATCTCGGCCAGACCCCCGACACCGGCGACGAGACGTGTACGAAGAACGAGTACACCGACTTCGTCGCGACCAGCACCACGTCGCCGAACAACGCCGAGTGGTACCTCGGCCTGCCGTACCGGAACGCCACCTACGGGGCGAGCGCCTGCTCCGGCACGGTGGCGGCGAAGACCGAGACGTACTACGACGGTCACGCGACGCTTGGGGCGGTGCCGAGCGCGGGCAACGTCACGCAGGTCGACGCGTACTCGGACGCGTCGACGAAGTCGACGACCAAGACGACGTACGACTCGTACGGGCGGGTGCTGACGAACCAGTCGCCGAACCTGGTGGCGGCGGGCAGCTCGGCGAAGACGACGACCGTCTACACGCCGAGCACGGGCTATCCGGGGACTTCCATCGCGGTGACGGATGCGGCGGGGCACACGGCGTCGACGTTGCTGTACTTCGGGTGGGGGACGCCGAAGACGGTGACCGACGCGAACGGTGACACGACGCGGATCACCGCGGACGGGCTGGGGCGGACGACGGAGGTGTACTTCCCGGACGACACCACGACCCCGAGCCTGAAGTACGTCTACGCGCTGGACTCCGCGGCGCCGAACACGGTGACGACGCAACGGCTGCAGAGCGGGACGACGTACCTCAACACCTACACGTACCTGGACGGCCTGGCGCGGCCGATCGAGACGCAGAGCCCGCCGCCGAACAACGGCGACACCGGCCGGGTGATCTCGGTGATCCGCTACGACGCGCAGGGGCGTAAGGCGGCGGAGTCGCAGCCGATGGCGGCGACCGGGAACCCGGGGTCGGGTCAGGTGAATCCGGCGCCGTCGTCGATCCCGTACGAGACCCGGTTCACCTACGACTCGGGCGGGCGGCAGAACGCGGCGACGCGGTATGCGCTCGGTGTCTCGCAGTGGTCGGTGCACACCGCGTGGTACGGGCCGTACCGGCAGGTCGACTACCCGGTGCACTCGGACGTGAAGTACTACAGCGACGTGTTCGGCCGGACGACGAAGGTGGACGAGGGTTCGGGCTCGATCCTGACGAACTATGGCTACACCCGGCTCGGCGACCTCGCCTCGATCACCGACGACGCGGGGCATCTGACGTCGTATGGCTACGACTGGCTGCGCCGCCGGACCTCGGCGGCCGACCCGGACACGGGTGCGTCGTCCACGGCGTATGACCGTGACGGCAACGTGACGACCACGACGGACGCGAAGACCGACAGCCTGTTCACCGTCTACGACGCACTCGACCGGCGGACGGACCTGTACCAAGGCGTGGACGCGACCGGCACGAAGCTGGCGCACTGGGACTACGACACCGCGCCGACGAACGGTGTGGGCCGGCTGCACAAGGCGACGAGCTACGTGGGCGGTGTGGGGGGCAGCGCGTACGTGGCGGAGGCGACGGGCTACGACGTGCGCGGCCGTCCGACCGGGAAGAAGCAGACGGTCCCCGCGGCGGCGGGTGTGCCGGCCGGGTCGTTCAGCTACGGCTACGCCTACGACAAGGCGGACCGGATGACGACGGTGTCGGTGCCGGGGGCGGGGTTGCTCGCGGCGGAGGACGTGACGACCGGCTTCAACGCAGCCGGGCTGCCGGTGACGCTGACCGGCGCGGGGACCTCCTACGTCTCCGCCACCACCTACCGCAACGACGGAAGGCTGGCGTCGCGGACGATCGGCGCGCAGGCGGTGCCGGTGACCCGGGACTACACCTACGACACGGCGGCGGGGCGCCTCGCGTCGCTGAGGACGACCCGCAGCGGGGTTACCGTCGAGGACGTGGCGTACGGCTACGACGCGGACAGCAACGTCACCTCGGTCGCCGACCTCCTCGCCGGGGTCGGTGCCACGCGGCAGCGGGAGTGCTTCGGCTACGACCCGCTGAACCGGCTCACCGCCGCCTACACCACCGACTCGGCCACCTGCGCCGCGGCGAACCACACGTTCGGCACCGACCCCTACGACCTGGCCTGGGGCTACGACGACCTCGGCGACATCACCACCGCCACCGACACCATCGCAGCGGCGACGAAGACCTACACCTACGCCGTGCCCGGTCACGCGCACGCCGCCGGCGCGGTCGGAGCGGCGACGTTCGGCTACGACCCGAACGGCGCCACCATCACCCGCACCGGCGCGGGTGGCGCCACCGGCCTGACCTGGAACGCGCGGCACCAGCTCGCCGCCACCAGCGGGCCCGGGGCGTCGACGTTCGTCTACGACGCCGACGGCAACCGCCTGGTCCGCAACGACGGCACCACCGCCGTGCTCTACCTCGACGGCCAGGAGATCGCCTACACCGCCGGCACCGGCGTCGCGACCCGCTACTACGGCAACATCGCCATGCGCGCCGACGACGGCACCGTCAAAGTGCTGCTCCGCAACCACCAGAACTCCGCCACCACCACCATCGACACCACCGGCACCGCCGTGGTCCAGCGCTACCTCCCCTACGGCAACCACCGCGGCAGCACCGCCATCACCGGCACCAACAGAGGCTTCCTCGACAAAACCGAAGACCCCACCGGCCTCGACAACATCGGCGCCCGCTACTACGACCCCACCACCGCCCGCTTCGTCAGCGTCGACCCCCTCGCCAACCCAGCGGCACCCCAAACCCTCAACGGCTACACCTACGCCAACGCCAACCCCACCACCCTCACCGACCCGTCAGGCCTAGCCGCCATCGGAGCAGACGAAGCCGGCGGTGGACCAGGCTGCGAGAACAAGGCATGCGGGACGATCACCATCCACGACATCTTCATCGGGAACGTGCGCAAGGGAGTGCCAACCGACGAACATCTCCTCAAAGGCGTCGGATGGAGTGACGAAGAGCGCGAGAGTCTGAAGACCGCTTTCTTCGACGAGTCGCCGTGTGGCGGCCTCGACCGCAGCAACTGCGCAGGCAACACCCAGTACATCTTCGCTTGCCAACTGTCCGGAAAAACCGGATGTGTCTCGGCAGGAAAAGCCGCACGGCGGGCTGGCACCGCATCAGCGGCAACCCTGATCTTCTTCCTCACCATGAGCCTGTCAAAGGCGGCCGACGCGGCCGGAGCGGCCTTCGCCGATAAGCCACCCCCTGGCCTCGCCGAAGCCGCAGAAGACGCAGGCGTGGCCTTCAGGTCCGAAACGTCCCACATCTTCAGGAACGCTACCGGCCACCTGGCGCAGGACACCGCCGAAAGCCGAGCGCTGCTCCAGAGCGCTGTCGACCCCGCAAACCTCAGGTCGACGATCACACTCCCTGACGGCTCGACACTAGCCAAGTATTTCGAGACGCTTCCTGACGGAACGCAGGTGTGGGTCGAAGTCCGTAACGGCATCGAGATCACGAATGGAGGTCTCAATGCAACTCCCCGATAACGGTGCACCGACGAGCGAGGTCCTGACAGAGCGACAAGCCTTTCAGGCGATGTCGGAGTTCCTCTGGCAATATGCACGCCGAGCAGGCGACGACTTAATCACCTTGCTCGGGGACATCGAGTTGGAAGCCGACGGCCATCCCACTGATCCGGCGGCCTGGGATGACTGGCTCGAATGCGTTCGTCACGTGAAATCGGGGCTGCCGCCACGACGCGAAAACGCGTGATCTGCCGTCGGATGACGAGGTCGACGGACGCGACGCGTACCTACTACCGCGACCACGAGCCTCCCTACTGTGGAGGCACGAATTCCCCCTGTTGTCTACCGCGTTCGGTGGTCTTCGCGCGCCGTTGCCAACGGGTACCCGAACTTTGCTGGTCATCAACTTTCCTGCAGGCGACGGTTCGAATGAAGAAGTTCAGATCGGCGCGGGATCATCGAAGTGTCGGGTGGCGGACCGCTGCTGCCCGGAACTAGTGACGTCGGAGTCCGTGTTCAGTTCTGGTCAGACGACGCGGCGATCTACGCGACACCGGACGTCGTCACCGTTGCGTACCACGGGACGATCGAGGGCACACTCGCGCAAGCCGAGTTCGAATTCGGTCCGGTCACGTTCGTCGACTGCGCCTCCGGACACCCGGAACTAGACAGGGTCGCGGAGGATCGGGCAGGACATGCAGCGGGGGCCGCCGCGGCCCGTTCCTAGCTCCGAACCCGCGATTGCCACGACCTCGATGCCCTGGGCTTCGAGCCGCACGTTGGTCTCGACGTTGCGCTCGTACGCCACGCACACCCGCGGCGCGATCGCGAGGGTGTTGTTGCCGTCGTCCCACTGCTCGCGTTCGGCGGTCACCGGGTCGAGCCCGGTGTCGATGACGCGCAACGCGTCGATGCCCATTGCCTTCGCCGCCGCCACGAGGAACGGCTCGGGGCCGGTCACCGACAGCCCGCCTTCGCCGTCCGGCGTGATGACGAGCGCCTCCAGCGTGTCCGCCATCGGCGGGTACATCACCACCTGGTCGACGTCGACCATGGTGCAGATCGTGTCGAGGTGCATGGTCGCCCGCTCCTGCCGGATCGGGACCGCCAGCACGGTGTGGACGGCCTCCATCGCGAACGCCCGCATCGCCAGCGCCTCGACGCCCGCGGGCTTCGTTCGCTGGCCCACGCCCACCGCGAGAACACCGGACGACAGCGCCAACACGTCGCCGCCCTCGAAGTACGCCTCGGTGCGCGACCCGCCGTACAGCAGCGGCGTGCCCGCGAACCGCGGGTGGTGCTTGTAGATCGCCCCCGTCAACGACGCTTCGCGGCGCCGAGCCGGCATCGACGGCCGCGTCACGGCCACCGCCCCGTCGATCCACACCGACGAGTCGCGGGTGAACAGCAGGTTGGGCAGCGGCGGGATCACGAAGTCGT
>CBQZLL010000019.1:0-19567 GCA_967749945.1 uncultured Frankiaceae bacterium | reverse complement strand
TGCAGTGCCGCGCCGTCGGTCGCCGCTGCTCGACGGGCTCCGCGACGCTGCTCGGCGACATCGCGCAGGGCACCACGCCGTGGGCGACGGGCGACTGGCAGGCGACGCTCGGGCACCTTGGCAAGCCCGACGGCCGGGTCGAGCCGCTGACCCGTGGCTACCGCGTCCCGCAGCAGGTCCTCGACTTCGCCAACCTGCTGCTCCCCGTGATCGCCGCGGATGTCGCGCCCGCGACGTCGATCCGCCGCGGCCTCGGCTCGCTCGACGTCCGGCCTGGCGGCAGCGCGGTCGACGCGGTCCGCGACGCGCTGGCCCGCGAGGGCTCGGTCGGCGTCATCGTCGCGGACGCGGGCGCCGACGAGGTCCGGGCCGCGCTCGCTGCCGCGGGCATCGTGGCCGCCCGGCTGGTCGCCGACGCGGAGGACGTCGACGCGCGGGTCGAGGTCGTCCCGGCCACCCTGGCCAAGGGCCTGGAGTACGACCACGTCGTCGTCGTCGAGCCCGCCGCGATCGTCGCCGCCGAGCCGCGCGGCCTACGCCGGCTCTACGTCGTTCTGACCCGCGCCGTCACGAGCCTCACCGTCGTGCACGACCAGCCGCTCCCGGCGCCGCTCGCCGCGTAGGGTCCAGAGCCGTGCGGCTCGTCATCGCGAAGTGCTCCGTCGACTACGTCGGCCGCCTCACCGCGCACCTGCCGAGCGCGACCCGGCTGCTCCTCGTCAAGGCCGACGGGAGCGTCTCGGTCCACGCGGACGACCGCGCGTACAAGCCGCTGAACTGGATGAGCCCGCCGTGCTTCCTCGAGGAGGCGCCCGGCGTCTGGCGCGTCACGAACAAGGCCGGCGAAGAGCTCGTGGTCACGATCGAAGAGGTGCTGCACGACACGACGCACGAGCTCGGCGTCGACCCCGGCCTGGTCAAGGACGGCGTCGAGGCGCACTTGCAGGAGCTGCTCGCCGAGCATCCGGAGGTGTTCGGGAGCGGGCTGACGCTGGTCCGCCGCGAGTACCCGACGGCGGTCGGTCCGGTCGACCTGCTGTTCCGCGACGCCGACGGTGGCTGCGTCGCGGTCGAGGTGAAGCGGCGTGGCGAGATCGACGGCGTCGAGCAGCTCACCCGGTACGTCGCGCTGCTGGGCCGCGACGCGTTACTCGCGCCGGTGCGCGGCGTGCTGGCGGCGCAGGAGATCAAGCCGCAAGCGAAGGTGCTCGCGGCCGACCGCGGTCTTTCCTGCGTGACGGTGGACTACGACGAGCTGCGCGGTTTCGAGCCGAGCGTCCCGCGACTGTTCTAAGTAGGGCTTGGCGAAACGCCCGGATCGGTTCGGCCGTCCCAGAACGAGATGTGGGCGGCGGGGCGATGCCCCGCGCCCCTAGGACGCCGGTGTGCTGCGCTTCCGCAGGTGCCACTCGACGACGACGACCGCGCAGACCTCGCCGTCCCCGTCGGCCAGGTCGACGACGACCGGGAACCGCACCTTGCCCTCGCGGTCGAGCGTCGCGAGCACGGTCTCCAGCGGCTCGTCGACCCGGGCGGTCGCCGTCACGTCGCCGCGTGCGACCTTCTGGTACGTGATCTCCGCGCGCGCCGCGAGCGGCGTCACGTCGGCGAGCCGGTCGGCGATGGCCGCGGTCATCGCGAGCCCCGACGCGCTCTCGGCGAGCGCGAACATCGCGCCCGCGTGCAGCGTGCCGATGTGGTTGTGCTTCGCCGGGTCGTCGGCGAGCCGGAGCACCGCGTGCCCGGGACCGACCTCGTCGTACTCGATCCCGAGGAACCCGGTGAACGGCACCGCCGCGGCGAACAGCCCCGGCAGGGCGGTGTAGTCGATCGTCGTCACGCGGACTTCCTCTCGGGATGGGCGAGCGCGACGCGGACGTCGTACTCGGCGCCGTTGGACACCCACTGCGCGTCAGGGAACGCGCTGCGCAGCATCGCGATGGCCGGCACGTTCTCCGCAAGGACCGTCGCCGACAACGTCGTCATGCCGTGCAGCTGCGCCAGGCTCGTCGCGCCGTCGAGCAGCCGCCGCCCGAGACCCTGTCCCTGGCAGGCGTCCTCGACGAGGATCGCGACCTCGGCCTCGCCCGGGGACTCGGCGAGCGCGGCGTAGCGGCCGACGCCGACGATCTCGTCGTCGACGACCGCGACGACCGCGACGACCGCGTCGCGCTGGTCGTGGTCGACGTGCGACAGCGTGTGCAGCGCGCCCTTCGGCGGGTGGGTGTAGAGCGTGAAGAACCGCCGGTACACCGACTCCGGCGAGAGCCGGTAGAACAGCCGGCAGAGCCGGTCCTCGTCGTCGTCGTGGACCAGGCGGACGGTGACGTTCACGGCGCGAGCCCGCGAACGTACGCGGTGACGTGGTCGACGGCGCGATGCATGGGCTCGGCGTCGCCGTACAGCTTGGAGAGGAACACCGCGCCTTCCAGTGTCGCCGTGACGACGGTGGCGACGGCGTACGGGTCGGCGTCGGCGCGCAGCTCGCCACTCGCGACGCCGGCCTTGACCGTCGAGCCGATGAGCTTCTGCCAGCGCGTCATCGCCTCGCACGCTCGCCCGCGCAGGGCCGGCATCGTGTCGTCGGCCTCGATGGCGGTGGTGAGGATCGGGCAGCCGCCCGGTAGGTCCGGGTTGTCCACCAGGCTCCGGATCACGTCCGTGATCGCGAGCAGCCGGTCGACGGCGCCGGTGGTGCCGTCGAGGGCGCGGGCGTAGCGGCGCTCGACGAGGTCGACCGCGTAGTCGAACGACGCGAGCGCGAGCTGCTCCTTGCTCGCGAAGTGGTTGTACAGGCCGCCCTTCTGCAGGCCGGTGGCCTTGAGCAGGTCGGTCATCGAGGACCCGAAGAAGCCGCGTTCGCTGAAGACGGTCGCGGCGCGCGCCACGATGCGCTCGCGCGTATCGGCGCCCTTCCGCATGCCTACTGTGGTCGCCATGTCCGCACCGTAGCAGACCGACCGGTCGGTTTGCCAGGTGGGACCGCCGGGGGCGGGCCCACCTGGGCCTACCCCTCTCGTCCGGCGCCGCGGCCACCGCCACACTGCTCCCGTGAGACTCCTCCCGCGGGGCCGCCGGACGCGAGTCCTGGTCGTCGTGACGTTCGTCACCGCACCCATTCTCGTGCTCGCCGGGCCGACCGCGTACCTCTACGCCGCGACCGCCGGCCGGCGGCACGCCGACGCGGGCCGGGCGGGTACCGCGCCGGTCGCGATCGTGTTCGGCGCGGGGCTCCGGCCCGACGGCGGGCTCACCCCACTGTTGCGCGACCGTGTCGAGCTCGCCGTCGGGCTGTACGAGCGGGGGCAGGTCCGGGCGCTGCTCATGACCGGCGACCACTCGCGGGTCGACCACGACGAGGTCGACGCGATGGAGGCGTACGCCGTCGAGCGCGGGGTGCCGGAGGCCCAGGTCGCGCTCGACCACGCGGGCTTCACGACGTACGACTCGTGCTACCGGGCGCGGGCGATCTTCGGCGTCGACCGGGCGATCCTCGTCACGACCCGCTTCCACGTGCCGCGGGCGGTGTACACGTGCCGGCGGCTCGGCGTGCGGGCCGTCGGCGTCGGCGCGCCCGACTTCGGCCGATACGACGGGGACGCCCCGCTGTGGCAGGTCCGCGAGGCGTTCGCCGCAGCGAAGGCGCTGTGGCAAGTACACGTGACCCGGCCGCGGCCGCACTTCCTCGGGCCGCGAGAACCGTTTCCCGGCGACGTAGCATCGACGCCGTGATCCCGCTCCCCGTCATCCTCGTCGAGTTCCTCGTGGCGTTCGGGCTGGCGCTGTTCGGGGCGAACGCCCTCGCGTTCGTCCGGCTCCGCCGCGACGGGAACTGGCCGCCGGTCCGTGGCGTCCAGGATGCCGGCCCGGCGCCCTCGGCGGCTCGGATCGTGTCGGGAATCGTCGTCGGCTTCGTCGTGGCCCTCTGGGCGGTCGCGACGTGGATCGCCCACTCGTTCCACTTCTGACCCGGTTTCCGGCCCCTGACTCACCGTGACGGCTTGGTTAGTCTGTGCTACCGTCGGTGACATATAGTGACTAGACCAGTACAGCCCGTTGAGAATGACACCGATATGCCCAGCGGAAGGTCCCACACCGAGCGCCCCATGGGGAGGTGGCCTACGGTGACTCGCACCCGCACGCAGCGTGGGCCGCTCGTGTCGAGCGTGCTCATGGTCATGCTCGCGACCGCGGCCACCGGCCTGCTCGCGCTCATCGGCTTCCAGGCCCTGCCCGAGAGCGTCGTCCCGTCGACGTTCGGGCCGGGGGACCACGAGACCCGCCGGGTGGACGTGACCGAGACCCCGTCCGCTCCGGCGCGCCCGACGCCGGCCTCGGCGACTGCCTCCCCGACCGACACCGGCGCCCCGACCGCGCCCCGGCACGTCGACGTCGGCCCCACGACCGCGACGCCCGTGTCGCCGCAGCCGACGACGACCGCCCCCAAGCCGGCCGCCTCGTCGACGCCTCCGTCGAGCCCGTCGCCGTCGCCGTCGCCCAGCCCGTCCCCGAGCTGCGGGCACGGGCAGAAGCCGAAGTGCCCGAAGACGCTCGCGCCGCCCGGCGCGTACGCGCCGGAGGGCGGGTCGGTGGCCGAGCCGGACGGCGACGTCCACGACCACGGCGTGCCGCGCCACGGCAAGCACTCGCGCAGGCACTGACCGCCCCGGGGGCTCGGCTAGTACGTCCCGCCGCCCATACGTCACAATGACGGCTGCGCCGCGAACACCCACGCGCGGGCGACCCCACCTGGCCGCGGAGACCCCGCGAAGGAGACGACGAACGCATGGACGACGGCGCGGAGCTCGTACAGCTGCTGACGCCCGAGGGTGAGCGGGTCAGCCACCCCGACTACGACATCGCCCTCACCGACGAGGAGTACCGCGGCCTCTACCGCGACCTCGTCCTCACCCGCCGGGTCGACGTCGAGGCGACCGCCCTGCAGCGCCAGGGCGAGCTCGGCATCTGGGCGTCGCTGCTCGGCCAGGAGGCCGCCCAGGTCGGCTCGGGCCGGGCCATGCGCCGCGACGACTTCGCTTTCCCGACCTACCGCGAGCACGGCGTCGCGTTCACCCGCGACGTCGACCCGCTCAAGCTCCTCGCCCTCTTCCGCGGCGCGAGCCACGGCGGCTGGGACCCGAACGAGAAGAACTTCGCCCTCTACACGATCGTCATTGGCTCGCAGACGCTGCACGCGACCGGCTACGCCATGGGCATCGCGAAGGACGGCGGCGACCAGGCCGTCATCGCGTACTTCGGCGACGGTGCGTCCAGCCAGGGCGACGTCAACGAGGCGTTCGTCTGGTCGGCGGTGTTCAACGCGCCGATCGTCTTCTTCTGCCAGAACAACCAGTGGGCCATCTCCGAGCCGCTGGAACGGCAGACCCGTATCCCGCTGTACCGGCGCGCGCAGGGCTTCGGCTTTCCCGGTGTCCGCGTCGACGGCAACGACGTCCTCGCCACGCTCGCCGTCACCCGTGCCGCGCTCGACAACGCGCGCGAGGGCAACGGTCCGACGCTCATCGAGGCGTTCACGTACCGGATGGGTGCGCACACGACGTCGGACGACCCGACTCGCTACCGCCTGTCGAGCGAGCTCGAGGCGTGGAAGCTCAAGGACCCGCTGGAGCGGATGAAGTCGTTCCTCGTGCGCAACCGGCTTGCCGACAAGGACTGGTTCGAGACGCTCGACAAGGAGGCCGAGGACCTCGCCGTCTACCTCCGCGACGGGTGCCGGAGCATGCCGAGCCCGGCGCCGCTGGCGATGTTCGACAACGTCTACACCGAGCCCTCGCCGCGCCTCGTCGAGCAGCGCGAGGCGTTCGCGGACTACCTCGCCGGTTTCGAAGGGGCTCACTGATATGGCTCAGGTCACGCTCGGCAAGGCCCTCAACGAGGGGCTGCGCAAGGCCATGGAGAACGACCCCAAGGTCGTCATCATGGGCGAGGACGTCGGCAAGCTCGGCGGTGTGTTCCGCATCACCGACGGGTTGCAGAAGGACTTCGGCGACGACCGGGTGATCGACACGCCGCTCGCCGAGTCCGGCATCATCGGCACGGCCATCGGCCTCGCGATGCGCGGCTATCGCCCGGTCTGCGAGATCCAGTTCGACGGCTTCGTCTACCCCGGCTTCGACCAGATCGTCAGCCAGATGGCGAAACTGCACTACCGCTCGCAGGGCGACGTCGCGATGCCGATCACGGTCCGCATCCCGTACGGCGGCGGTATCGGCGCGGTCGAGCACCACAGCGAGTCGCCCGAGGCGTACTTCGCGCACACCGCCGGCCTCCGGGTCGTGACGTGCTCCAACCCGGTCGACGCGTACTTCATGATCCAGCAGGCCATCGCGTGCGACGACCCGGTCGTGTTCTTCGAGCCGAAGCGGCGCTACTGGGAGAAGGCGGAGCTCGACACCGACTCGACTCCGGATCCGCTGTTCAGCTCGCGAGTGGTCCGCGCGGGCTCGGACGTCACGGTGCTCGCGTACGGCCCGATGGTCCGCGTCGCCCTCGACGCCGCCACCGCGGCGGAACGGTCCGACGGCCGGTCGCTCGAGGTCATCGACCTGCGGACGCTGTCGCCGTTCGACCTCGGCCCCGTGCTCGCGTCGGTCGAGAAGACGGGCCGCGCGGTCGTCGTCACCGAGGCGCCGCGCGAGTGTTCGCTCGCGTCGGAGCTCGCGGCGGAGATCACCGAGCGGGCGTTCTACACGCTCGAGGCGCCGGTGGGCCGCGTCACCGGCTTCGACACGCCGTACCCGCCGAGTCGGCTCGAGGAGGAGTACCTGCCCGACCTGGACCGGCTGCTCGACGCCGTCGACCGCACCTTCCAGTACTAGAGGGTGTCTCGTGGATCACCAGCCTGCTGCGCGGCGTCCGGCACGACGACTCGCTGCGTTGTCCTCGTCGCCGATAGCGCTGCTATCGGCGACTCGTCCGCCTTGCGATCCGCCGCGCCGGCTCACCGCTCGCGACGGCCGTGATCCACGAGACACCCTCTAGGGGAGCCATGGCGCGCATCAAGGAGTTCAAGCTCCCCGACCTCGGCGAGGGCCTGACCGAGGGCGAGATCCTCAAGTGGCTCGTCGCCGTCGGAGACACCGTCAAGGACGGCGAGCCGATCGTCGAGGTCGAGACCGCGAAGGCGGCCGTCGAGGTGCCGTCGCCGTACAGCGGCGTCGTGACGAAGCTCTACTTCGACGAGGGTGCGACGGTCGACGTCGGCCAGCCGATCATCGCCGTCGACACCGACCCCGGCGCAGGTGACCTGCCGGAGGAGTCGCCGGTCGAGGCCGCGCGCGCCGCGGTGCAGGCCGAGCTCACCGGCGGGCACGAGGAGATCGAGGAAGGCAAGATCGGCGGGAAGACGTCGACCGGCCGGACCGCAGTCCTCGTCGGCTACGGCGTCAAGGAGACGACCGCCGAGCGGCGGCCGCGGCGTTCCGGTGTCGACGCGCCCGTCGCGCCGACCCCGCCCGCCCGCGTGTCGGCCGCGACCGTGGCCGAGCACGCCGCCGCGGTCGCGCCGACCGGCCGTGCCAAGGCGAAGCCCCCAGTCCGCAAGCTCGCCAAGGACCTCGGTGTCGACCTCGCCGTCGTGCACGGCTCGGGTCCCGGCGGCGTCGTCACTCGCGACGACGTCCAGGCCGCGGTCAGCGCGAACGGTGCGGCGCCGGCGCCGCGGCGTAGCGTCGCCGGCCCGCGGGAAACCCGCATTCCGATCAAGGGCGTGCGCAAGCTCACCGCGCAGAACATGGTCGCGTCGGCGTTCACCGCGCCGCACGTCACCGAGTTCATCACCGTCGACGTCACGCCGATGATGGAACTGCGGAAGTCGCTGGCCGCGTTGCCGGAGTTCGCGGACGTCAAGGTGTCGCCGCTCGCGCTCGTCGCGCGGGCGTTGCTCCTCGCGATCCGGCGCAACCCCGAGGTCAACGCGACGTGGGACGAGGCGGCGCAGGAGATCGTCGTCAAGCACTACGTCAACCTCGGCATCGCCGCCGCCACCCCGCGCGGCCTCCTCGTGCCCAACGTCAAGGACGCCGACGCGCTCTCGCTGCCCGAGCTGGTGCGCGCGCTCAACAACCTGACGGCCGTCGCACGCGAGGGCAAGACCGCGCCCGCCGACATGCAGGGCGGGACGATCACGATCACCAACGTCGGGGTGTTCGGCGTCGACACCGGCACGCCGATCCTCAACCCCGGCGAGGCGGCGATCCTCTGCTTCGGCGCGGTGCGCGAGCAGCCCTGGGTGCACCAGGGCGCCGTCACGATCCGGCAGGTGACGCAGCTCTCGCTGTCGTTCGACCACCGGATGGTGGACGGCCAGCTCGGGTCGCAGTTCCTCGCCGACGTCGCGCGCTGCCTCGCCGACCCGGCGGCGTTCGTCGCCTGGTCGTAGGGCGAGACGCCCTACTCGACCGGGTCGCTCGGGCGCGGCTTGCCCGCGCAGAACGCCGAGTTGCCGTCGCCGAACACGCCGAGGTACACGAAGCAGTCCGAGCGGGTGCAGTCGGCGATGCCGCAGAAGTCGTGGTAGCACCCGGCGTCGACGGCGCCCGTGCACTCCCGGTCGAACTCGACCCCGGCTCGCGCGGGGGCGGACAGCGTGCCCGCGGCGAGGGCCGCGAGGGTGACGGCGAGGAGCCTGGCGCGCATGGTTGACCTCCGGTTTGTCAGGTTTCGTCCGGAGCGTACGCCAACCCACTTCGGGTGATCTTGGCGATGTTCTGCACGCAAATGGTGCAAGACCTCGCCAAGATCACGAAGTTCGGGCAGGGCCGAGCCCTAGCGCTGGCGGGCGAAGTAGATGTCGCGGTACGCGTACGCCGACACCACACCCGGGACGCCGGGCGTGATGACGTTGCGCGTCCAGATGACGTTGAGCTTGTTGTCGGGCGAGAAGTAGCAGGTCATGTAGTCGCCGGGCGGCGAGTTGATGTCCTTCGGCGCGACGGGGTTCGCCTCGTCGAGCGAGGTCAGCACCGGCTTGCTGCCGGGCTTGAACACCGAGCCGTACACCCGCCACGGCTGCGTCGCGTCCTTGCGGTAGTACGTCGCGAAGCCGAGTTTGCCGTTGCGCGCGACGCTGAGCCAGCCGTAGCGGTAGTTGCCGACGCGCGGCGTGATGTTCTTGTGCGTCCAGGTCTTCCCGTGGTTCTTCGAGTGGTACAGGTGGACGGTGCCGATCTTCGGGGTGTCGCTGCCGGCGTGGTCGACGTACGCCGCCCAGATCGAGCCGTCCGTCGCGACCGACACCGTCGGGTAGGTCGCCCAGGGGTCGGCGCCGTTGTATGTGCCGACCTTGTACCGCTCGAACGACTTGCCGTCGTCGGCCGAGACGTACGCCCACAGCGTGCCGTCGGCGGGGATGTTGACGCCGGTGGCCTGCTCGACCGCGTCGGCACCGCCGTCGTTGCCACACAGCGCGTAGACGTACTTCGAGCCCTTCGCGTGGTCGGCGGCGGGACGGCACCAGCCGGAGCCCTTGAGCTGGTAGCCAACCGGGTCCCAGGTGTTGCCGTGGTCGTACGACGCGTACATCGTGTAGCGCCCCGGGCCGTACCCGCTGCCCTTGCGGCTCTGCGCCGCGCCGAGCGGATAGGTGCCTGAGTCGCCTTCGTTGCCGAAGTAGAAGACGTGGCCGTCGCCGTGCGCGGCGACCCACGGCCGGTCGTCGACCGGCTCGCCGAACCCGGCGAGCGGCGTGCTCCGGACGAACGACGTCTCTCCGCGCCCGGTCGTGTGCCACTGGGTGAACGTGATGTCGGCCACGGTCGTGTCGACGAAGTAGAGGTTGCCGTTCTCGTCGACGTCCATGTCGCCCTCGTCGCCGAACTCCTTGTTGTACGCGTCGCCCGGGCCGAGCGGGAGGTTCTTCCACGTCGCGCCGCCGTCGGTCGACCACCAGGCCCACGACATGCTCCGCGTCTGCGTCGCGGAACGCTCGTCCGGTGACACGACGAGCTCGGCGTTCTCCTTGTGCGCGGTGGCGTACAGGTTGCCGAACCGGTCGGCGACCACCGTCGGCTCGTACCCGCCGCCGTTCGGTGGCGTGACCTTCACCGCGGGACGGAAGCGCGCCCCCTTCGGCTTCGACGCGGCACTCGACGGCGCGACGAGCGCGGCCGCCGCGAGCGCGGCGCATCCGATGGTCAGGACCTTGCGCATGGTGCCTCCAGGAATGGCCCCCGAGCGGACTCCTAGCGCGAGCGCGCGAAGTAGATGTCGCGTTCGATCGTGCGCGGCACCTCACCCGACGGGTCGTCCACGTCGAGCCGCGTCACGATGCGGGTCCAGACGATGTTGAGCTTGTTGTCCGGGCTGAAGTTCGCGGTGAGGTAGTCACCGGGCGGGTTGTCGACGTTCGCGGCCGCGACGGGGTGCGCGTCGTCGAGCGACGTCAGCACCGGCTTGGCGCCCGGCTTCCAGATCGCGCCGTACACCTTCCACGGCGACTTCGTGGAGCCGCGGTAGTACGCCGCCATGCCGAGCCTCTTGCCGTCCGGCGAGACGCTGAGCCACGTGTAGACGTACTTGCCGCGCTTGGGCGTGATGACCTGCTTCTTCCAGGTCTTGCCGTGGTTGGTCGAGTGGTACAGCGTAATGATCTCGACGTTCTTGGGGTCGTCTTCGTCGGCCGACGTGTGCATCGCCCAGATCGAGCCGTCCTTCGCCACCTGCACGGTCGGGTACGAGTCGACGAAGTTCGCGCTCGACGGCGCGTCGAAGTAGTGGCCCATGACGTAGCGCTTCCACGTCTTGCCGTCGTCGGCGCTGACGAACGAGTACATCGTGTCCTTGTCGTTGCCGCAGAGGACGTAGAGGTACTTGGAGCCGGCCTTGTGGTCGGCGGCGGGGCGGCACCAGCCGGAGTCGGCGAGCTGGAACCCGAGGTGGTCCCAGGTCGATCCGTGGTCGTACGACATGTAGGCGGTGTAGCGACCGTTGCCGTTCGCGGGCGAGCCGTCGCCACCCGTCGGCGGCTTGCCGGCGGAGGGGTGTGTCTTGTTGCCCTCGTTGCCGATGTAGAGCACGACGCCGTCGCCGTGCGCGGTCACCCACGGGCGGTCGTCGACCGGCTCGGCGAAGACCGCGAGCGGCAGGTGGTTGGAGAACGCGACCTCGCCCTTGCCGCTCGCCTTCCACGCGGTGAACGTGATGTCGGCCACGTTGGTGTCGACCATGTACGTGTAGCCGGCGTCGTCGGACGCCATGTCGCCCTCGTCGCCGAAGTTGTGGCTGAACGCTTCGCCCGGACCGGTGGGCAGGTTGGCCCAGGTCTTGCCGTTGTCCTTCGACCACCACGCCCACGACATGCTGCGGTTCTGGGTGGTCGCGCGGCCGTCGGGGCCGACGGCGAGCTGCCAGTTCTCCTTGTGCGCGGTCGCGAACAGGTTGCCGTACTTGTCCGAGATGACCGTCGGCTCGTAGCCGAAGCCGAGGTCGGGGGTGACCTTGACCGGCGCGCCGAACTTGGCGGCCTTGGCCTTCGGAGCGGCGGTGCTGGGCACGGTGAGCGCGGCGAGCGCGGCGAGCCCGACGGCTCCGGCGGTGAGGACGGCGTACTTGCGCATCGAGACTCCTGCTCACAGCGACGGGGTGGTCAGCCCAACGAGTCCCCCACTCGCCAGTTACGCCATCTGCAGCACGTCTCCTGCCTAAACCGGCGCTTCGGCCCTCTCTTCCTCGTCCACCTCGACCTCGATCACCGGCGGCGTCGGAGCCACCCGCCAGAACCGGCCCACCTCGACCGGCCAGTCGGCGAGCAGCGCCGCGGCCCGCACCGATCCGGTCGCCGTGAGGTGCTCCTCGACCAGCGCTTTCACCGCCGCGGCCTGCTCGGCGGTGAGCCGGTCGAACCGCACCATCGCCGTGTTCACCCGTGCGGGGAACGACGTGTCGGCGTCGTGCACGTAGGCCTCGCCGCCGCTCATGCCCGCCCCGACGTTGCGGCCGGTCGGACCGAGCACGACGACCGTGCCGCCGGTCATGTACTCGGCTAGGTGGTCGCCGACGCCCTCGACGACGGAGACGGCGCCCGAGTTGCGGACGGCGTAGCGCTCGCCCGCGCGGCCCGCGACGAAGACGCGTCCTCCTGTCGCGCCGTACAGCACGGTGTTGCCCGCGAGCACCGCGTCACCCGCGTCACCCGGAGGTGGCGCGATCGCCAGTACGCCGCCGCCCATGGACTTGCCGACGTAGTCGTTGGCCTCGCCGGTGAGCTCGATCCGGATGCCGTCGGTGAGGAACGCCGCGAGGCTCTGTCCCGCGACGCCGGTGAGCCGTACGACGACGGAGCCAGGCGGTGGTCCAGCGCCGTAGCGCCGCCCGATCGCGCCGCCGAGCCGCGCGCCGAACGTCCGGTCGCCGTTGACGGTCTCCCAGTCCAGCTCCAGCGTCCCGCCGGTCGTGACGACGGGCCACGCGACGTCGTACAGCCGGTCGCCCAGCGCCGCGTGCTGCCGCTGGATCGACACCGGCGCGACGAACCGTCGCGGCCCTTCGGCCGACACCGACAGCAACGGCCGCAGGTCGAGCAGCTCCGCGCGCGGGTCATCGGTACGCCGCTGCCGCAGCGCCTCGGTGCGACCCACCGCATCGTCCAGCGACCGGAAGCCCAGCGACGCAAGGACTTCGCGGACCTCCTCCGCGACGAAGCGCAGGTACGACGCGACCTGCTCCGGCGTGCCGGCGAACTTCGCGCGCAGCTTCGGGTCCTGCGTCGCGATACCGACCGGGCAGGTGTTGCGGTGGCAGGAGCGGACCATGATGCAGCCCTCGGCGAGCAGCGCCGCCGTGCCGAACGAGTACTCGTCGGCGCCGAGCAGCGCCGCGACGACGACGTCGCGGCCGGTCTTGAAGCCGCCGTCGACGCGGACCCGGATCCGCGAGCGCAGGCCGTTCGCCATCAACGCCTGCTGCGTCTCGGCGAGGCCGAACTCCCAATCGAGCCCGGCGTTCTTGATGGACGACAGCGCCGACGCGCCCGTCCCGCCGTCGGTCCCCGACACGTGCACGACCTCGGCGAACGCCTTCGCCACGCCCGCCGCGATCGTCCCGACGCCCGCGGCCGCGACGAGCTTCACCGAGACGTCCGCGCGCGGGTTGACCTGCTTGAGGTCGTAGATGAGCTGCGAGAGGTCCTCGATCGAGTAGATGTCGTGGTGCGGCGGCGGCGAGATGAGACCGACGCCCGGCGTCGTGTGCCGTAGCCGCGCGATCTCCTCGGACACCTTGTGCCCGGGGATCTGGCCGCCTTCGCCGGGCTTCGAGCCCTGCGCGACCTTGATCTGCAGCTCGTCGGCGTACGCCGCGTACTCCGGCGTCACGCCGAACCGACCACTCGCGATCTGCTTGATCCGCGAGTTCTTGTCGGTACGGAACCGCGCCGGGTCCTCGCCGCCCTCGCCGCAGTTGCTCTTGGCGCCGAGCAGGTTCATCGCGCGGGCCAGCGTCTCGTGCGCCTCGGCGCCGATCGAGCCGTGCGACATCGCGCCGGTCGAGAACCGCGTGACGATCGACGCCACCGGCTCGACCTCGTCGAGCGGCACCGGGTTCGCCGACGGGATGACCTCGAGGAGGTCGCGCGGCGTCGTCGGGGGCCGGTCGTTCACCAGCGCCGCGAACGTGTCGTAGTCCGCCCGCGAGCCCTGCTGCACCGCGCGCTGCAGCGCGTGCGCCACGTCGAGGTTGTTGTGGTGGTACTCGCCGCCACGGCGCCACTTGAAGTAGCCCGGGTTGTCGAGCACCGGCTTCGCCGCGTACGCCGCGCTGTGCCGCGCCAGCACGTCCTCGGCGAGCTCGGTGAACCCGATGCCGCCGACGGGCGAGACGGTGCCGCGGAAGCAGCGGTCGACGACCGCGGCAGACAGACCGACCGCGTCGAAGATCTGCGCAGCGCGGTACGAGTCGAGGCAGGAGATGCCCATCTTCGACATGACCTTGAGGACGCCGTCCTCGATGGCGTGCCGGTACGCCTCCTGCGCCGGCCCTGCCGCCTCCGGATCGCCGGTCTTGGTGGCCAGCGCCGCAACGGTCTCGAGCGCGAGCCGCGGGCAGATCGCCTCGGCGCCGTAGCCGAGCAGCGCGGCGTAGTGGTGCACCTCGCGCGGCTCGCCGGAGTCCACGACGATCGACGCGAGCGACCGGAGCTGCCCGTCGACGAGGTGCTGGTGCACCGCGCTCGTGGCCAGCAGCATCGGCACGGGCGCGCGGTCGGGCGTGACGTTCGCGTCGTCGAGGACGAGCAGCTGCGAGCCCGCGAGGATCGCGGCCTCGGCGGCGTACGACAGGCGGATCAGCGCGCTCTCCAGACCCGCCGGCCCGTCCTCGACCGCGAACGTCGCGTCGAGCCGGGTGTAGCGCCCGAGCACCTCGGAGCCGCGGACCAGGTCGTCGAGCCCCGAGGGGGTGACGAAGAACGTCGACAGCTCCACGCCGCGCGCCGCTTCCGGGCGTTCGGTGAGCAACGGTTCGAGCATGCCGAGGCGGGTGCGCAACGACATGACGGTGCGTTCCCGCAGGTGGTCGATGGCCGGGTTGGTGACCTGCGCGAACCGCTGCTTGAGGTACGACGCCACGCCGCGCCGCGTCCCCGACAGCACCGACAGCGCGGTGTCGTCGCCCATCGACGACACCGGCTCCTTGCCCGTCGTGCCCATCGACCGCAGGACCGTCGTCAGCTCCTCGCGGGTGTAGCCGTACGCGACCTGCCGGAGCTGGAGAGCCGGCCCTGCCTCGGCGACGGGGTCGCCCGCGGGGACGTAGCGGAGACCGTTGGCCAGCCACTCGCCGTACGGCCGCCGCGCCGCGAGCCACGCCTTGATCTCCGCGTTGGTCTGGAAGCCGAACCGCGGGTCGACGCAGATCATCTGGCCGGGACCGAGCCGCCCGCGGGTCACCGTGTCGGTCAGGTCGACGACGCCCGCCTCGGACGAGCAGACGACGAGACCGTCGGAGGAGACGGCGTAGCGCAGCGGGCGGAGACCGTTGCGGTCGAGGCACGCGCCGACGCGTTCGCCGTCGGTGAAGACGAGGCCGGCCGGGCCGTCCCACGGCTCGGTGAGACCGGCGTGGTACGCGTAGAAGTCGCGCACCGGCTCGGGCAGGTGCTCCGCGTCCTCCCACGCCTCGGGCACGAGCATCGCCATGACGTGCCGGATGTCACGGCCCGCGCGGACCAGCAGCTCGACGGCGTTGTCGAGCATCGCCGAGTCGGAGCCGTCGGGCTCGATGACCGGGCGGACCAGCTCCTCCTCGATGAGGTCGCCGGTGCCGAGCGAGCCTTCGCGCGCGGACATCCAGTTGACGTTGCCCTGGATGGTGTTGATCTCGCCGTTGTGGCAGAGGAAGCGGAACGGCTGCGCGCGGGTCCACGTCGGCGTGGTGTTGGTCGAGTACCGCTGGTGGAACACCGCGAACGGCGCGGTCATCGCCGAGTCGGTGAGGTCGGCGTAGAACGCGCCGAGCATCTCGGCCGCGCACAGCGCCTTGTACGTCACGGTCCGGAACGACACGGACGCGAGGTACGCCGGGATGCCGCGAGCCGCGACAGTGCGCGCGAAGCGCTTGCGGGCGCGGAACGCGCGGCGTTCCGCCTCGTCGACCGGGACGCTGGTCGAGCGCAGCAGTACCGCTTGTTCGATGCGCGGCGCGTGGCGGCGGGCGTGCTCGCCGAGCGCGTGCGCGTTGACGGGGACGACGCGCCAGCCCGAGACCCCGAGACCCTCGTGCAGGCAGGCGTCCTCCAGCGCGCGGCGGGCTGCGGCCTGCACCGGCTCGCCGCCCTCGACGTCCGCGGGCAGGAACGTCATCGCGAGCCCGAGCAGCTCCTCGTCGCCCGCCGCCAGGCCTTCGGTGCGCGCCGCGAAGAATGCGTGGTCGATCGGCAGCAGCAGCCCCGCGCCGTCGCCGGCCTGCGGGTCGTCGGCGATCGCGCCGCGGTGCTCGACCCGGCCCAGTGCGGCGAGTGCGGCGGCGACCGGTGAGTGCGTCCGCCGCCCGCGCGCGTCCGCGACGAAGCCGATGCCACAGGCGTCGCGTTCGGGGTCGAGGTGGTACGCGGTCATGACCGGCGGGCTCCAGCGTTCGTGTCGTACGGAACGGGTTCGCCAGCGCCGTTGCTAGCCGTGTTTCGCCAGTGTTGCACACTGGCGCGCATGGACACCCGCTTCAGGGTCCGGGCGCCCGAGCTGCACGGTGCGGGCGGCTGGCTCAACACCCCTGGGCCGCTGTCGCTCGCGGCGTTGCGCGGCAAAGTCGTGCTGCTCGACTTCTGGACGTTCTGCTGCGCGAACTGCCTGCACGTGCTCGACGAGCTGCGGCCGCTGGAGGAGGAGTTCGCCGACGTGCTCGTCGTCGTCGGCGTGCACTCGCCGAAGTTCGCGCACGAGACCGACCACGCGGCGGTCGCCGCTGCCGTCGAGCGCTACGACGTCCGCCACCCCGTCCTCGACGACCCCGACCTCGCGATGTGGCGGCAGTACGCGGTCCGCGCCTGGCCGACGCTCGTCGTCGTCGACCCCGAGGGCTACGTCGTCGCGCAGGCCTCCGGCGAGGGCCACGCCGCCGGGCTCGCCGACGTCATCCGCGACCTCGTCGAGGAGCATGAGGCGAAGGGCACGTTGTGCCGTGGCGCGGTGCCGCTCGCGATCCCGGACGTACCGCCGACGCCATTGCGGTTCCCGGCGAAGATCGTGGCGACGCCCGACGGGCTGCTCGTCTCGGACACCGGGCACCACCGCGTCGTGCTGCTCGACGGCGAGGGCACCGTCGTCCGCGAGTACGGCGGGTTCGTCGAGCCGCAGGGGCTCTGCGTGTTACCGGACGGTCGGGTCGCCGTCGCCGATACGGTCGCGCATCTCGTCCGCGCGCTCGACCTCGCCACGGGGGCCGTCACGACGTTGGCGGGCACCGGCGAGCAGCTCCGCGGCGCGCCGTTCTCCGGGCCCGCGCTGGCCCAGCCGCTCTCCTCGCCGTGGGACCTCGCCTGGTGGGGCGGCCGCCTCTCCATCGCGATGGCGGGCATTCACCAGATCTGGGCGTACGACGGCAGCACCGTCGGCGTCGTCGCCGGCACGGCCGCCGAGGGCCTGCGCGACGGGCCCGCGGACGCCGCGTGGCTCGCGCAGCCGAGCGGACTCTCCGCCGGCACCGACCGGCTGTGGTTCGCCGACTCCGAGACGTCGGCGCTGCGCTGGCTGCGCGACGGCGAGGTCGGTACGGCGGTCGGGCACGGGCTGTTCGACTTCGGGCACGTCGACGGACCGGCGGCGGACGCGCTGTTCCAGCATCCGCTCGGCGTGCTCGCGCGCGCCGACGGCACCGTGCTCGTCTGCGACACGTACAACGGCGCGCTGCGGTCGTACGACCCGGCGACCGGCACGGTCTCGACGCTGGCGACCGGGCTCGCCGAGCCGTCCGGCGCGGTCGAGGTCGACGGCGAGGTGTGGGTCGTCGAGTCGGCCGCGCACCGGGTGACCCGCCCGTTGATGCGCGCGACGGCCGTCGACGGCGAGGCGCGGCAGACGCAGCGCCCGGCGGCGGCGATCGCGGCCGGTGCGCTGGCGCTCGAGGTCGTGTTCGAGGCGCCGAAGGGTCAGCACCTCGACGAGTCCGAGGGACCGGCGACGCGGCTCGCGGTGTCCGCGTCGCCCGAGTCGTTGCTCGTGTCAGGGGCGGGGACGACGACCGGGCTGACCCGCGACCTCGTCGTCGCGGACCGGGTCGCCGAGGGCGTGCTGCACGTGACTGCGTGGGCGGCCACGTGCGACGACGGAGTCGAGCACCCGGCCTGCCATCTCACGACGCAGGACTGGGGGATCCCCGTGCGGGTCGAGCCGGGCGGTGAGACCCGGCTCGACCTCATGCTGCGCGGGATCGCTACCGGATGATGTCGCTCGGGTCGACCGGCAGGTACGTGCAGTACTGGTAGTCGCCGAGCGTGTAGCAGTGCGGGCTGGCCGAGGCGCCGGACGAACCGAGCAGGGTGGCGAGCAGGCCGGCACCGGCCGCGACGAGCAGGAGCTTGCGCACAGGGGATCCTTTCGCGAGGGACTCGGGGCGCCGGTCCACTTCGGCCGGCCGCCGGGGACTCCTGCCAATCCGGGCAAATCGGGCGTTACCCTGGTCTGGTGACCGAGGACAACCCGTGGGCCGTGCCGGACGCCCCGTACGGCTCGGGCCCGCCCCCCACGGCCCCGCGCCGCGACTGGCTCGTGGCGGTCGTCGCCGCCCTGTCGCTCGTGCTCGCCGCTGCCGGGTTCGTCGTCGTCCGGCGGGTCACCCACACCCGGGCGACGGCGTCGATCCCCGCGCCGTCGCGTCCGGCCGACGGCATCCCGATCCGCGGCCGGGTCCTGGACGACCGCGGCCGGCCCGTGTCGCGCGCGCGTCTCCAGATCGCGACGTCAGGGAACTTCGCCGAGACGTTCGCGCGCGCCATGCTGCCGCGCGGCTCCGATCCGTACGGCTGGGGCGTCACCGACGGCTCCGGCCGGTACACCGTCTACCTCAAGCCGGGGGCGAGGTCCTACACCCTCGGGGTGTCGTGGGTCCCCGGGGTGACGGTCACCGCGCACGTCGCCTTCACGGGTCGGGCGCAACGCCTTCCGGATCTCGTGGTGTGGGCGCCGGACCTGTCGTGGGAGGGCGGTCACGTCCGGCGCGTCACGTTCGGGTCGCCGCCGCGCGCAGTCGGGTCGTTGCAGGGCGCGGACCTCCGGGTCGTCGAGGACACCGACGGTCTCGCGCAGGCAGCGGTGCTGCTGCGGAACGTCTCCTCCGGCGTCACCTTCGACGTGCGGGTGCTCGAGGACCGGGAGTGGGTGGTCGCCCTGACCATCCGGGTCGGGGCGAAGCGCCTGGGCGAGGTGACGTACGACGTGCGCACCAGCATGACCGGCACCGACGAGCCGGCGAGCCGGGGCAAGCCGTGCGTCGAGTACGACGATCGCGGTCGCGCGGTGACCGGCGACCCGTGCGCGCTCACCGACGGCGACTTGTCCACCCGGTGGCAGCCCACGGTCTCCGACTCGTCCTGCGGCGCCAGCCGGTGCGACCGGGCGGTCGCCGTCGACCTCGGGTCGGTCAAGCCGATCGCGTTCGTCGTGGTGCGGGTGTGCGACCCGTTCTTCGACCAGGTCGAGTCGTCCGCCGACGGGCGGCACTGGACGACGCTCGTACGGAAGGACACGTTCGTGCACGACGACGACGACGTCTGCTCTGCCGTCGTGTCGACGAGCGCGCGGTACGTCCGGGTGCGCGGCCCGGCGGGCGGCTTCTACACCCGCCGGACCGAGATCTCCGTCTTCTAGAACGACTCCGCCGGCAGGTCCATCAGCCCGAGGTCGGTCGACTCGACGACGCCGCGTCGCGCCGTGAGCTCGGGCAGCACGGTCGCGGCGAAGAAGCGCGCCGCCGCGACCTTGCCCTCGTAGAACGCCGTATCGGCGGCGCTCGGCGACTCGGCGAGCCGAGCCAGCGCGACCTCGGCCTGGCGCAGTAGCAGCCAGCCGACGACCAGGTCGCCGAGGCTCATGAGGAAGCGGGTCGTGTTGAGGCCGAC
>CBQZLL010000018.1:0-19662 GCA_967749945.1 uncultured Frankiaceae bacterium | reverse complement strand
CGAGCGTGTTCAGCGAGGGCCTGATGTTCGACGGCTCGTCGATCCGCGGGTTCCAGCAGATCCACGAGTCGGACATGCTCCTGCTGCCCGACCCGTCGACCGCGATGATCGACCCGTTCCGGCAGCACAAGACCCTGAACCTCACCTTCTTCATCCACGACCCGCTGACCGGCGAGGCATACACCCGCGACCCGCGCAACATCGCGGCGAAAGCCGAGGCGTACCTCAAGGGCACCGGCATCGCGGACACGTCGTACTTCGGCCCCGAGGCGGAGTTCTACATCTTCGACTCGGTGCGCTACGACACCAACCAGTTCTCGTCGTACTACTACCTCGACTCGATCGAGGCGGCGTGGAACACCGGTCGGGACGAGGAGGGCGGCAACAAGGGCTACAAGCCGCGGTACAAGGGCGGCTACTTCCCCGTCGCGCCGACCGACCACTTCACCGACCTGCGGTCCGAGATGGTCCGCGTCCTGATCGAGGCGGGCATCGACGTCGAGATGCAGCACCACGAGGTCGGCACCGCCGGCCAGGCGGAGATCGACTTCCGCTTCGGCACGCTGCTGAAGACCGCCGACAACCTGATGAACTTCAAATACATCATCAAGAACGTCGCCCGGGCCAACGGCCGCACGGTGACGTTCATGCCGAAGCCGATCTTCCAGGACAACGGCTCGGGCATGCACTGCCACCAGTCGCTCTGGAAGGACGGCGAGCCGCTGTTCTACGACGAGATCGGCTACGCCGGGCTCTCGGACACCGCGCGCTACTACATCGGCGGGCTGCTGAAGCACGCCCCTGCGCTGCTGGCCTGGACCAACCCGACGACGAACTCGTACCGCCGGCTGGTGCCCGGCTACGAGGCGCCGGTCAACCTCGTCTACTCGCAGCGCAACCGGTCGGCCTGCTGCCGCATCCCGATCACCGGCTCGAACCCGAAGGCGAAGCGCATCGAGTTCCGGGTGCCCGACCCGTCGTGCAACCCGTACCTCGCGTTCGCGGCGATGCTCATGGCGGGCATCGACGGCGTCCGCAACAAGATCGAGCCGCCGGAGCCGGTCGACAAGGACCTGTACGAGCTGCCGCCGGACCAGCTCGCGGCAGTGCCGCAGGTGCCGGGCTCGCTCGAAGCGGTGCTCGACGCGCTCGAGACGGACAACGAGTTCCTGCTCGAAGGCGGCGTCTTCACGCCCGACGTCATCGAGACCTGGATCGAGTACAAGCGCACCAACGAAGTCGACGCCGTACGGCTGCGCCCGCACCCGTACGAGTTCAACATGTACTACGACATCTAGAACCCGGACGCGGAAGAGCCCGCGCCGACCGATGGGTCGGCGCGGGCTCTTCGGTTGCTAGATGTAGTACTCGACCGGCACGGGCGGCACTGGCAGCGGCACGTTGACGCCGCTGACGTCCGGCGTGTCGGGGAGGCCGCAGCAGAGCTCGCCGAAGCTGATGTTCCCGCTGTCGGCGTTGTCGTGCGAGCCGACGTTGTCCGTGCCGTAAATGCCGTGCCACGCCACCACCGCGCGGTACTGGTGTCCGGTCGTCGCGGTACTGATGTTGCCGCCGTACCACTCGTTCTTCGGGTTGTCCTGGATGCCGGCCTGTGCGGCGGCGAGGCAGGTCTGGTCAACGCGCGAGCGCTGCACGTTGTCGACGAAGAGCGTGACGACGACCGTGCACGACTGCCAGTTGGCAGGGTTGACGTTGCGGAACCACATCTTCGCCCAGGGTTGCACGGTCGCTGTCTCGCCCTCGACATAGTGGATACATCCCCAGATCTGCACCGAGCCGTAGTCCGCGACGGATTGGCCGCAGATGTTGCCCGAGGCAGCGAACGATGTAGCGGGTGACGCGACGACGAGGCCGAGCGCGGCGGCCGCCGTGCCTATCACGCCCAAAGGACGGCGAAGCATACGAAGCATGACGGGGTTCCTCTCCCGGGGTGTACGCGGTCTCGCGCGGGAGCGACGAGACTTCGTAGATAGAGATGGATCAACCACCCCGCGGGTTCACCCTCGTTACCCGGCGCCGCCCCGGGACGGTGTCCGTGACGTACCGTTGGCGACCGTCGCGGTCCTCCCAGCGAAGGACCACAGAGGGACCAGCAGCAATAGAATCCGTCGTTTCCGCAGGTCAGCTGCGTCCGTCGGTCAGATCTACGACATCTAGACACCACTCGTGCGGTGGCGCACCCGATCCCGTTGCTACTGGTGAGTAGCGACTTCGGCTGAGCACGAACTGGTGAACGGCGACGTCGCTACTCACCAGTCGCAAACGGCGGGCCGTGCCCGACCGGCGACCTTCGACGATCCCCGCTCGGAGACGGCCCGGGGTGTGCTCGGCTGTTAGCCGAGGAGCGCGTCGACCGCGGCCTGGTCCTGCGACGTCAGCCAGAACTCCGACACCTTGCCGTCGCGGAAGTGACAGACGAACGCGTCGTCGCTGTCCAGTATCCGGCCGCCCTTGTTGTAGTGCGAACGCTGGAGCGTCACGCCGTGCTCGTCGTTCGCGAGGTACGCGTGCGGCTCGAACGTGAACTCGCCCGCCGCCGCCATGAACCGGCCGAACAGTTGCTGGAGCTGGTCCTTGCCCTTGTAGACGCCGGCCAGCGAGCTGGTGCCGCCGACGTGGACGACCACGTCGTCGGTGTAGCTGCCGAAGAAGGTGTCCATGTCCTCGGCCGCCATCGCCTCGTCGATCTTGCGCAGCAGAGCCTCGTTCGCGTGCATGGCACGCTCCCTTCAGAGGATTCCGTCGACCTGACCCTCTCAGGAAACGGCCCGTTGCGATACGTTCCCGCTATGGGGGACCTGCTGATCGTCGACGTCAACAACGCCCACCCGATGCATGACTGGGATGCGTACGCGGCGTTCTCGCCGGTCGCCATCGCGAAGATGACCGAGGGCGCGACGTTCCTCGCGCCGACGTTCGCCGGCCACCGCGACGGCGCGCGTAAGGCCGGCCTGAAGGCGTTCGGCGCGTACCACTTCTGGTCGCCTGGGGTCGACCCGGTGAAGCAGGCGGAGAACGCGGTCGCCGCGCTCGGCGCGCTCCGTACCGACCCGGTCGAGTGGCTCGCGCTCGACGTCGAGACCGGCAGCGACTTCGCGGCGTACGAGGCGTTCTGCCGCCACACCGACGCGGCCCTCGGGCGGATCACCTGGATGTACGGCGGCCACCAGCTCAAGGACCACGCGCCGCACCGCCCACGCTGGATCGCGCGGTACTTCGACCACACGCCGGACCCGGCGCACGCACCCGGCATCAACGAGACCCTCTGGCAGTTCACCGACAAGTTCGACGTGCCCGGCGTCGGCCCCGCCGACTGCTCGGTGTTCCGTGGCACGGCCGCGCAGCTCGTCACCTTCATCCGGGGAGGACGCATGTCCACGCTCGACAAGGACGACCTCGCGGCGATCGAGGGGATCGTCCGCAAGACCCTCAACGAGGGCACCGCCCGCGGCCAGCAGAGCTGGGCGACCACCTCCAAGGCCGTCCTCGCGGGCATCCAGGGCGGGCACAACGACCTCGCCCATCTCACCTCGCTCATCGAGGAGATCCACGCGGCGACCGGCCACGACGGCAAGGCACTCGTGGAGGCGATCGTCGCCGGTCTCGGTCACTGACGTTCCCGCGTAGCGCACACGAACGGCTGCGCGACATGGGACGATCCGAGGCATGGCTGCACGCACCGAGGCGCTGACGCGCGCCCCCAAGCGCCGCGGCCTCCTCCCGGAGCACTGGCGCGAACGCCGCCCGCCCAAGTGGTGGCAGGAGCTGCTCTTCATCCTCGTCAGCTACGGGGCGTACGGCATCATCCGCAACCACCTCGGCAAGCCGCAGCCGGTCGACTGCTCGGTCAAGGTGCTCACCGAGTTCCAGGGCCTGGCCTGCGGCCGCGCGCACGACATCCTCGACGTCGAACGCCTGCTGAAGATCGACGTCGAACGCGCCCTCAACGACATCGCCGTCCACGCCAAGTGGCTCGCGGTGTTCGCCAACTACTTCTACGCCACCGCGCACTTCATCATCACGATCGGCGTGCTCATCTGGCTCTACAAGCGGCACCCGCTGCAGTACCGCTCGATGCGCACGGTCCTCTACGTCGCCAACGTCATCGCCCTCGGCGGCTACTGGCTCTACTCCCTCGCGCCGCCGCGCTTCCTCACCAGCGAGGGCTACGTCGACACGCTCAAGCTGTTCCACACGTGGGGCAACTACGAGTCGGGCAACCTCTCGCACGCGTCGAACCAGTTCGCCGCGATGCCGTCGATGCACATCGGCTGGGCGCTGTGGGCGGGTCTCGCGCTGTTCTGGCTGGCCCGCCGACGATGGGTCCGCTGGCTCGGGATCGCGTACCCGCTGGTGACGTTGCTCGTCATCATGGCGACGGCCAACCACTTCCTGCTCGACGCGGTCGGCGGCGCGGCCGCGCTGTTGCTCGGCTTCGGCGCGCAACGGGCGCTGTCGGGCGAGGCCGCGGTCGACCAGCGTGTCGTGCAGCCGCCGCTCACCGCCGGCCTGACGAGCCCGGTGTGACGGTGCTACTGGTGAGTAGCGATTTCGGCTGAGCACGAAGTGGTGACCGGCGGCGCCGCTACTCCCCAGTAGCACCGGGGCGGCGGGGTCGTCACGCGGTCGCGGACCCGCCTAGCGCTTGTCCTCGCGGCGGGCCACCGGCCCGAGCCGCCCCACGAGCGTCCGCCGCCGCGGCCCCAGCGGGTACGGCCCCAGCCACGACGACGGGATCTCGGGCACGGGCGCGACGGGGGGTTCGAGCTCGATCTCGCCGAACGTCATGTCGCCGAGCTCCTCGTCCTCCGGAACGGGCGTGTGCAACGCGGCGAGCTCCTCGCGCGGCCACCCGATGCCGATGATCGCAACGGACGCGAGCCCCACGACACCCGACGCGGCGACGACCTGATACGGCGCGAGGACCAACGCCAGCGCGCCGGCGCCCGCGATAGCGAGTCCCTGCAACGCCTGGATCCCCGTCTGCGCCAGGCCAAACGCGCGCCCGCGCGCGTCCGGCGGCACCGCGAGCATGAACGTCGCATTCGCCGGGATCTGGTACGCGAGCCCGACGCCGGACAGCCCCCAGAGCAGTGACGCGCCCCACACCGGCGGGTGCACGACCGTCGCGATCAGCGGCACGAACGCCCCCGCCGCGAGCGGCAGCATGAGCCGTATCCGGGTCCGTGGGCCGAGCACTCGTCCGATGAGCACCGCGCCGACCACGAGCCCCGCCGGGCTCGCGGCGGTGAGGATGCCGGTCGCGAGCGGCCCGTAGCCGAGACGGCGGGCGTACGTCACCGCCAGCCCCTCGGGCACGATCGCGAACGTCGCACCCGCCCACGCGAGCAGCAGGATCGACCGCAGCACCGGCGTCCGGAACACCACCGCCGCGCCCTCGACGATGTCCTGGCGAAGCGTCGGGCGGCTGTCCCGCGACACGGCCGGGCGGTTGCGCACCCCGCCCGCGATGAACGCCGCCGACAGCGCGAACGTCGCCGCGTCGACCATCAGCGCGCCGCGCGGCCGTAGCCACACGACGGTCGCGCCGCCGAGGACGAAGCCGGCGACCTGGCAGAGCTGGTTGGTGATGTTCGACAGCGACGAGGCGACGACGTAGCGGTCGCCGGTCAGGACATCGGGCAGTGTCGCCGCGCGCGCCGCCTCGAACGGTGGCATCAGCAGGCTCGCGCCGAGCAGCAGCAGGAACAGCAGCCACAGCGGCATCCCCGGCAGCGCCATCGCGGCGACGGCGAGCGCGCGGACCACGTCGCATTGGACCATGACCCGCTTGCGGGGCAAGCGGTCGGCAAGCGGACTGAGGACCGGGCCGCCGACGATCCACGGCAGGTAGCCGACGGCGTACGCGAGCGCCGCGAGCAACGGACTGTCCGAGCGGTTGAGGACGAGGATCGCGAGCGCGACCTTCGCCGCCTGGTCGCCGAGCAACGACGCGACATGCGCGACGTAGAGCGCCCGGAACTCCCGGACACCGAGGACCTCGCGATACGTCGCGGGGCGGTCGGCGCCAGCCGTCACTGCGGCCTCACGGTGCCCTCAGGAACTCCGCGATGGCCGGGAGGACGACGTCAGGCGCCTCCTCGTGCGGCCAGTGCCCCACCCCTGGCACCGTCAGCATCGTCGCGTCCGGACCGAGGTCACGGACGACGGACTCGCCGACATGCAACGGCATCGGCGGGTCGTCGGTCCCCCAGACGACGAGGCTGCGTTCGACTTTCACCCGCGGCAGGCCCTCCGGCTTCTCGCCGCCAAGAGCTCCGGCAAGGAGGGACAGCAGCCGCGGCCGTACGGTCGCGCGGTAGTACGCGAGCATCGCGGTGTAGCGCTCCGGCGGCGCGTACGCGGCGACGTACTCCGCGAGGCGCGGCGACGCGCCCTCGGCGCGCCACGCGAAGTCGAACATCTTCCGCACGATCTGCTCGCCGAACAGCCGGAACGCCACGTCCGGCAGGACCGGCAGCGCGAGCACGGGCAGGTGGAACGCCGCCTTGAGGTCGACCTCGCGGTACGGCGCCGACATGACGACGAGCCGGCGGACCAGGTCGGGTCGCGCGCCGGCGAGGGCCAGCGCGAGCGAGCCGCCCCAGTCGTGGCCGACGACGTCGACCTCGCCGTCGACCTCGTGCAGCACGAGCGCGGCGAGCTCGTCGACGAGGGTCGGGATGTCGTACGGCCCCTTGGCCTCGCTCTCGCCGAGACCCTTGAGGTCGGGCGCGACGACGATCCGGTCCTTGGCCAGCAGGTCGATGAGGGGGTGCCAGGTCGCCGACGTCTGCGGCACGCCGTGCAGGAGCAGCACCGGCGTCGTCCTGCGCTTGCGCGCGGGCTTGGCCGAGAGGAGGTGGAAGCGCACCCCGTCGACGGCGACCGTTCGTGAGTCCGTCACGCGTAGAACACCCTCTCCACGACGGCGCGGGCGCGCCGCGTCGCCTTGCGGTACCCGTCGACGAAATCGACGCGACTTCCGGCAGGGTAGCCGACCGCGCGGGCCACTCCGACCAGGGTACGGGCGTCGTCGGGCAGCACGTCGGAGGGGCGGCCCCTGACGAGCATCAGCGCGTTGCGGGCGCGGGTCGCCACGGACCACCCCGCGCGCAACGTCTCCGCGTCCGCGCGGGTCAGCAGCCCGCCGTCGGCGGCCGCCGCGAGGGCGTCGAGCGTCGACGTCGTCCGAAGGCCGGGAACCGCGTGCGCGTGCCGGAGCTGGAGGAGCTGGACGGTCCACTCGACGTCGGCGAGCCCGCCGGGACCGAGCTTCATGTGCCGGGTGCGGTCGACGCCGCGCGGCAGGCGTTCGGCCTCGACGCGGGCCTTGATCCGGCGCACCTCGCGCACGGCGTCGGCCGGGAACGCCGCGGGCCACCGCACCGGCTCGACCAGCGCGAGGAAGCGTTCGCCGAGCTCGTCGTCTCCGGCTACGAACCGCGCCCGCAACAGCGCCTGCGCCTCCCAGACGGCGGCCCGGCGCTCGTAGTAGCGGGCGTAGCCGGAGAGCGAGAGGGAGAGCGGCCCCTGCTTGCCCTCGGGTCGCAGGTCGGCGTCGACGAGCAACGGCGGGTCCGGTGCGGGCACCGAGAGCAGGCGGCGCAACTCCTCGGCGACGGCCTTCGCCGACGCGGCGGCGTCCGACTCGGAGACCCCGTCGAGGGGCTCGTGAACGAACAGCACGTCGGCATCGGAGCCGTAGCCCTGCTCCCACCCGCCGAGACGGCCCATGCCGATGACGGCGAGCCGGCAGGCCAGCGGGTCGACGGAACGCTCGGCGGCGGCGAGCGCGGCCCGCAGCGTCGCGTCGGCGACGGCGGTGAGCGCGCGCCCGACGCCGTCGACGTCGACCAGGCCGAGCAGGTCGGCGCACGCGACGCGGAGCAGCTCGTGGCGACGGAGCGCCCGGATCGACGCGGCCGCGCCTTCCGCGTCCTGCTGCCGCGCGACGACCGCCGCCAGCTCGCCGCGCAGCGCGTCGTCCGGACGTGGTGTCAGGTCCGCGTCCCGGCCGACCATCCCGACGGCCTCCGGCGCGCGGGTGAGGAGGTCGGCGACGTACCGGCTCGCCGAGAGCAGGCGGGCGAGGCGTTCGGCCGCGACGTCGGAGTCGCGGAGCAGCGCGAGGAACCACGGCGACGCGCCGAGCGCCTCGGCGACCGTACGGAACGCCAGCAGTCCCGCGTCCGGGTCGTGCGCGTCGGCGAACCACGGCAGCATCACCGGGAGCATCGTGCGCAGCACCAGCGCGCGGCGGGACAGGCCGGTCGTCAGCGCTTCGAGGTGGCGCAGCGCGCCCGCCGGGTCGGCGAAGCCGAGCGCGTCGAGCCGCTCCCGCGCCGCCTCCGGCGCGAGCCGCAACGCGTCCGGCCCGAGCCGCGCGACCGTCGAGAGCAGCGGCCGGTAGAACAACTTCTCGTGCAAGCGGCGGACTTCGACCGCGTGCCGCGCTTGCTCCGCGCGGAACTCCTCGACCGTGAGTCCCATGCTCCGCGCCAGCCAGGTGAGGCCCGCCGCGTCGGCCGGGATCGTGTGCGTACGCCGGAGCCGTTGCAGCTGCAGCCGGTGCTCGACCTTGCGCAGGAACCGGTACGCCTCCGCGAGAGCCGCCGCGTCGGGCTCGCCGACGTACCCGCCCACCGCGAGCCGGTCGAGCGCGCGCAACGTCCCCCGCGCGCGTAGCGACTCGTCGGCGCGGCCATGCACGAGCTGCAGGAGCTGCACCGCGAACTCCACGTCGCGCAGTCCGCCCGGCGCGAGCTTGAGCTGCCGGTCGGCCTCGTGCGCAGGCACGCTGCCCTCGACCCGGCGCTTCATCGCGCGGATCTCCTCGACGAAGTCGGGTCGCTCCCCCGCCCGCCAGACGAGCGGCGCGACGACTCCGACGTACTCGTCGCCGAGCGCGATGTCGCCGGCGACCGGGCGCGCCTTGAGCAGCGCCTGGAACTCCCACGTCTTCGCCCACCGGCGGTAGTACGCCTCGTGGCTCGCCAGCGTGCGGACGAGCGGGCCTGCCTTGCCCTCCGGCCGCAACGCCGCGTCGACCGGCCACAGCGCGCCCTCGCTCGTCGTCGCGCCGCAGGCGCGGATGACGCCGTTCGCGAGCAGCGTCGCGGTGCGCAGAGCCTCCGCTTCGTCGCCGCCCTCCAGCGGCTCCGCGGCGAACACGACGTCGACGTCGCTGATGTAGTTGAGCTCTCGCCCACCGGTCTTGCCCATGCCGATCACCGCGAGCCGGCACGGCTCGGCGCCCTCGGGCAGGCCCGCCATCGCGATCGCGAGCGCTGCGTCGAGCGCCGCTGCCGCGAGGTCGGCGAGCTCCGCGGCGACGTCGTCGACGGCGAGGCCCCCCGCGAGGTCGCGCGCGGCGAGGTCGAGCAGGGCCGATCGGTACGCCACCCGCAGCGCGTCGAGCTCCGCGGTCCCCGACCCGGAGGCGCAGATGCCGCCGGTCCCCCACGGCAACGGCTCGGTGACGTCCGCACCGACCGCCGCAAGCAGCCGGTGCCGCAGGCCGAGCGCCGTCGGACGGCTGGTCCCGAACGTCTGCCGCGCCAGCGCCGGCCAGTCCCGCGGGTGCCGGGCGAGGTGGTCGCCGAGCGCCGTCGAACAGGCGAGTACGGCGATCAGCCTCGACCGCAACGACTCGTCCGACCGCAGCGCCGCGCGGAGCACCGCGGGCTTCGCCGTGACCTCGGCGAGCCGGGCGAGCGCGACGACGGCGAGGTCTGGGTTGGCGCTGCCGCCGAGCGCGGCCACGACCGCCGCGGCCCCGGCGTCGACCGGACCGTCGTCGCCCCACAGCCGCACCGGGCCGTCCTGACCGAGGAGGCGGGCGGCGCGCGCGGTGTTGCCGAAGCCGAGCCGCGCGAGCGCGGCGTCGCCGTCGTACGCCGCCCGTGCCCGCATGACGCCGACGCTAGCGGACGGCCGCCGTGGTTAGGGATCACCCCCGCGGTGGCGGTCTCCGTAACGATGCGGCCCGGCGTCCGTGTAGTAGTCATGACGAAGCTTGCTCTCTACCTGGTCGCCGCCACGATGGTGGCGACGGCGTTCGTGGCGCCGTCGCACGCCGCTCCGCCCCCCGGTGGCCCGACCGGCCGCAAGTGCGGTTTCCACGCCATCACCGACGTCACGCGTGAGGCCGGCTGGCAGACCGGCGACATCGACGCCGGTCCGCTCGTCACCGGCGAAGCCGGCACGCTCGTCTGCTCGATCCACGTCAACAACAACACGCACGACGGCAGCGCCCTCGTGACCGAGACTGTCGGCGACACCGCCGGCCTCGTCGCCGTGATGGCGCCGCGGCCGCTGAACTACCCGGCCACCATGGCGGACGACGTCTCGCTGTGCACCACCTGGGTCGGCGCCAGCGGCACGCTGTACTGGGCGAGCCCCAACCCCGCGGTCCCGACGGACCAGGGTCACTGGGACAGCACGAGCTCCACGTGCGGCGTGGCGGCGACGGTGTGGGTGAGCACCCCGGATGGCGTGATCTGCGTCTACTGGTAGTGGCCCGCGCAGGTCGTGATCATGGCGACATTTCGCGCCACCCCGCGTGCTCACGGTGTCGCCAAGATCACCGATCTCCCGCAGTGACCCTCGCGAAGCGGGTCCGCGTCCGGCGGCGCAACGCCACGCCGGTCGCCAGCGCCGAGGCGAGCGCCATCCCGGCGCCGACCGTCAGCCCCGGTCTCGCCCATGGCGACTCGGCGCCGAGGCGGCTCATCGCGAGCTCGTCCTCCTCCTCGGTGCGCACGTCGCTGTCCGCGACGGCGACCTGGACCTGGTCCTGCTCCTGCTCGGCGATGCCGGCCTGCGGGTTGACCTGCGTCTGCACGTTCGTTTGCGGGATCGGGTTCACCGGCGCGATCGGCGCGGGCAGCGGACCGGGCGCGGGCACCTGCGGCGGCGGGATCGCGCCGTCGGGCTCCTGCCGGAACTGCGCGGGAACGCCGCCGCAGTTCACCGTCGCGACCGCCTTGGCGATCGAGATGCCGCGCAACGACGCCTCGATGGTGTTGTCGTACGACCCGGCCGCGAGACCGACACAGCTGTACGTCACGGTGAAGTGTGCCGCCGTCGCCTTCTTCGCGTCGATCGCGAACGCCGTCTTCGAGATGGCGCGCAGCGTCGGGCCGGTCGCCTGGTCGAGGGTGACGACCTGGCGGTCGGAGAGCGCGTTGAGGAGGTTGACCAGCGTCTTGTCGAGGCCGTAGTTCTGGTCGCAGACCAGGGCCCCACCCGCCGGGATGTCGGCGTAGCCGTCGCCGTCGCAGTCGGTGCCGCCCGAGGGGGCGACCGCACCGGTCCGCCGCGCCATGTCCGCCAGGTCGTCCCGCGCGTCGATGACTCCTTGGGAAAGCCCGATCTGCTTCACCCCGTTGTTTCGCAGCTCGGCGCCGACCGGCCCTGGCTTGTTGTGCGCGACCTTCAGCGGCTCGATGTTCTCGCTGAAGTTCTCGTCCGTCGCGTGCACGATCACCCGGATCGAGGACAGCCCCTTGCGGAACCCGGCCTGCTGGTGCGGCTTGATGCTGTAGCCGGTGAGCGCCGGGATCGCGTGGAGGCTGAGGCCGTCGCCGACGACCGACTGCCACAGCGACTCGAGCTGCGCCTCGTCGCCGCCGCCGCCGTTGCCGTCGATCGAGGAGAGCGCCCGGTAGAACCCGCTGTCGACCGGACCGATGCGCCGCAGCAGCTCGTACAGCGGCCGCGGCCTGCCGATGATGCCGGTGGGGTCACGCGGGTCCGGGTCCGGCGGCTTGGGCGAGTCGTTCTTGTCCGGCTGGACGTTGATCAGGCCGACGCCGGCCTGGACGTCGATGCCCAGCTTGGTCAGCGACCGGACGACCTGGCCCATGTTCTCCTTGAGGTCGTCGATGAGCGGCTCCATCGACCCCGAGTTGTCGATGAGCAGGAACAGGTCGATGGGCGTCGGCGCGGGCGGCAGGGTGAGCGTGTAGTCGACCGTCTGGCTCTTGCCGCGGGCCAGGTTGAGGGTGAGCACGGACGGGCTGATCCGGCCGTGCGGCGGCGGTACGAGGCCGACCGGCTGCGGCGGCGCGAGCACCGGGTCGCTCCGGATGAAGGAGCCGAGGAAGCGCAGCACCCGGCGCTTGTCCCTCAGGAAGTACGTCCCGGACACGCCGGCCCCGCCGTCACCGGAGGCGATGTTCGCGTTCTCGGTGAGCGAGGTGCCCGGGGTGATCCCTTCCCAGCCGTACGTCTTGCGGAGCTTGGTGCCGCTCAGGCCGACGTGCTCTTCGTAGTCCTGGAAGTCCCTGAGGAAGATGCGCCACACCCGGATGCTGCCGGCCTGCTGCGGCGTCGCGACGGCGATGTCGCCGTCGGGGCGCTGCGCGACCGACTCGACCGGACCGAACGGCACGTACGTCCGCTTCCAGATGTTGCCGTCGAGCCGGAGCATCTCGCCCTGCGCGCTGAACGCGACGAGCCGGATCGACGTCTTCGTGTCACCCTTGTTGATCGACTCGACGGCGCTGAACGTGAAGTTGGCCTGGTTCAGCCCGTCGGGTGCCGCGTACGTCCGGCCGCCGTTGACGCTCTTGACGAGCCGGCCGTTGGCGACGACCCAGAGCGTGTTGCCGGTCGGGTCGTCGTCCTCGATCGACAGGAACTTGATCGGGTACGAGCCGTTGAGGTCGCTGGCGTCGGTCCGGCTCGACCACGTCGCGCCGCCGTCGGTCGAGCCCCAGAGCAGGCCGAGCGGCCGCCCGGTCCCGTCGCCGCCGGGGCAGGGCACCGGGGGCGGCGGGCACGTCGCGCCGCTGTCGGCCTCACGGGCGTTCTTGAACGACAGGTACATGACGTTCGGCTTGGTCGGCGCCGCGCGCATGGTCAGCGGCATGCCGAGCGGGGGGAGGCCATCGTCGCCGAGCGTCCACGAGTCACCGTCGTCGGCGCTGATGAGGACGTGCGGGCGACCGACGGTCGCGCCGGTGTCCAGCTCCACAGCGGTCGCGTAGATGTGGTGGGACGTCGGCGCGATGTAGAGCGAGACGATGGTGGCGAACTCGCCGGACAGCGGCATGTTCTGCGGGTCGGCCGGCACCTCGTCGAGGCGCAGACCCATGGACCACGAGCAGCCGCTGGTGAGCGAGACGTAGATCGAGTTGCCGTTGGTGACCGCGAGGCGGTTGGGGTTCGTCGGGTCGACGGCGTACGCGACGATGTCCTGCGACGCCGTGCCGACCTCGTCGATCCCGACCGGCGCCGAGAACGTCGGCGACTGGAACGACTGCCAGATGCCCGCCCCGGTGATCTGCTGCGAGTGGGCGGTGGCCGGGCAGCCGATGGGCGTGATAGCCGCCCGTGCCACGACGGCCGGGACGGTGGCGGCAAGAGCCACCACCGCCGCGGCCGCGCGAAGCGTCGTGCTACGGCTGAGGAACGTGGACCGGGGCATTCGGTGCGCGAGCCTTCTTCCGTTGAGGGCCGGCCCCCGTCTGACGGCGACTCGCGCCGCTAGCCGTGACGGACGGGGGTCTTCTTCGTCGTCGTGGTCCTCCGCGTCCGCGCGCCGTTCGCCCGGGTCGCGACCTTGCCGGTCGAGCTGATGTGCTCGGTCGCCATCTCCGCCTCGATCGGGGCGAGGACCTCGAGCAGCTCCTCGCCTTCGAGGGTCTCCTCCTCGTCGAGCCGCGTCGCGAGCGCGTCGAGCGTCTTGCTATGCCGCGCGAGCAGCGACGCCGCCTCGGCCTGCGCATCGGCGACCAGCCGGCGGATCTCGTTGTCGATCGCTGCCTGCGTCTCGATCGAGATGTCGCCGAGCGGGACGTCGTTGCCGAGGAAGCCCTCGCTCGCCTTGGCGAGGAGGCGGACCGGGCCGAGCTCGTCGCTCATCCCGTAGCGGGCGACGATGTCGCGCGCCAGGTCCGTCGCCTGCTCGATGTCCTGCTCGCCGCCCGTCGAGCCCTCACCGAAGATGAGGTTCTCGGCCGCGATGCCGGCCATGAGCGTGACGAGCTTGCCGCGCAGCTGCGTCCGCGAGAGCAGGCTCGCCTCCGCGTCCGCCCCGCCGACCGTGGTCGCCGCGACCGCGCGGCCACGGGCCAGGATCGACACGCGGTGCACGTCCTCCGCGCGACCCGCCGCGGCGGCCACGATGACGTGACCCGACTCGTGGTACGCCGTGCGCTGCCGCTCCTCGACCGAGAGGATGCGACCGCGGCGCTTCGGGCCGTTGACGACCCGGAAGATCGCCTCCTCGAAGTCCCTCGCGGTGACCTCGCTGCGGAACTCGCGGATGGTGAGCAGCGTCGCCTCGTTGACGACGCTGGCCAGGTCGGCACCGGTGAAGCCCGGCGTCCGGGTGGCGACGAACTCGAGGTCGACGTCCGGGCCGATCGGCTTGTCGCGGGCGTGGATCTTGAGGATATGGATGCGGCCCTCGAGCTCCGGGCGCTCGATGGTGATGTGCCGGTCGAACCGGCCGGGACGCATCAGCGCGGGGTCGAGGATGTCGGGACGGTTCGTGGCTCCCATGACGACGATGCCGGCCGATACCTCGAAGCCGTCCATCTCGACGAGGAGCTGGTTCAGCGTCTGCTCGCGCTCGTCCGAACCGCCGCCGCCGCCACCGGCGCCACGCTTGCGGCCGGCCGCGTCGAGCTCGTCGATGAACACGATGGCCGGGGCGGCCGCGCGGACGCGGGCGAACAGGTCACGGACACGGGCGGCGCCGACGCCGACGAGCGACTCGACGAACTCCGCACCGGCGACCGAGAAGAACGGCACGCCCGCCTCGCCGGCGACGGCCTTCGCGAGCAGCGTCTTGCCGGTGCCAGGAGGACCGAACAGCAGCACGCCCTTGGGTGGGGCCGCGCCCAGCGCCTCGTACTTGGCCGGGTTCATCAGGTAGTCGCGGACCTCGCGGAGCTCGGCGACCGCCTCGTCCGCGCCACCGACGTCGTCGAAGCCGACCGACGAGTGGCCTTTCTTGGTCTTGCCCTTGCCGATGGTGCCGAACGTCATGACCTCGCCGATGGCCGAGCCCGACCCCTTGCCGGCCGAGAACAGCAGCGCGAACAGGTTCGCCAGGATCATCAGCGGCAGCAGGAACGTCGCCACGGTGCGGACGACCTGTTTCGTCGACTGCGGGTCGACGCTGTACGTCGTACCCGATGCCTTGAACTGCTGGACGAGGGAGTTCCAGGCCTGGCCGCTCGACGGGAGGTGGGAGTGGAACGAGCCGCTCTTGATGTGGTCGTTGACCGGCGACGTGGCGGACAGGTCCGGGTCGATCGGGAACGTGTTGAGAGGCTTGCCCGTCTTCGGTTTGGTCGGCACGGTGAGGATCGAGTAGGTGCCCGTGATCTCGCTGTCCGCGTCCCTGAGGATCGCGGTCTTGATCCGACCCTGGTCGGCGAGCGCGGCGACCTCGTTGAGGCCGATCGGCTCGCCCTGGACATCGTTCGAGAAGACGAAGGAGAGGCAGAAGCCGAAGGCGAGCAGCAGGGCGATCAGCGCGGCGATGAGGCCGTAGAGCATCGTCTTGCTGCCGTTCGTCTTGCGCTTCGCCGCCCGCTCGCGCCGCTTCTGACGGAGGTAGGACTTGGCGAGGTCGGAGTATCTCCGAACTCGGGCCTTGAAACTGAGGTCGGCCTGCTCCTCAACCATCGTTCTCCTCGGTGCTGATCGGATCGGCGAGGCAAGAGCACGCGCCGTCGCCTGCTACGACGGGTGCGAGCGGTTGCCGAGGGGGCAAGGGGGTTCTCGCAAGCCTCAGAGCCGTACCAAGTCCGGAAGGTTCGGTACGAATCCGAGCATTGCGGCCTGTCACTGTAACCCGGCGCATGCGTCGGGTCACAGACCCCCGAACGAAGGCCGCCGGGAGTCCTTCGACGTCCGGTCCCGCACGTCCTGCACGCGGGCGGCGAACCGTTCGGCCACCGGAGCCCACACCCGCTCCAGGTCGGGCCACGCCCCGGCCACGTCCGCGGCGAGCGCGGCGGGTTCCCCGCCGGCCGCGCGGACCTCAGTCGCGTCCTGCTCGGCCCACCGGCGCACCATCGACGGCCGCGCCTCGGGATGGAACTGGAGGCCCCACGCCTCTCCCATCCGGAACGCCTGGTGTGGATACATCGGCGACGCCGCGAGGTGCACCGCGCCTGGCGGGAGGGCCAGCACCTCGTCCCAATGCCACTGCACGACGTTCGGCACCGCGGGCAGATCGTGGAGCAACGGATCGTCCGCCGCCGCGGGGGTGAGGTGTACGCGGCAGACGCCGAGCTCGGGACCGATCCGCCCCCGGACGACCTCCCCGCCGCACGCGGCCGCGAGGAGCTGCGCGCCGAGGCAGATGCCGAGGACGGGGACGCCGAGCGCGACCGTGTGGCGCAGCAACGCCATCTCGTCGGCGAGCCACGGATGGGTCGTCGCCGCGTCCGGGACGCCCATCGAGCCGCCCATGACGACGAGCGCGTCGTAGCCGTCCGGCAAGGTCGTCGGGGGCGGGCCGGAGAGGTGGACCCGGTGCATGTCGAGATCGAGCCCGGCGGCCGGCAGCCAGTCGGCGAGGGCCCCAGCCCCCTCCTCGACGATGTGCTCGACGACCAGCGCGCGGGTCACAGCAGTGGCAGGTAGCGGGCGGTCTCGAACGGCGTCACCTGGCGCCGGTACTCCTCCCACTCACTCCGCTTGTTGCGGAGGAAGAAGTCGAACATCTGCTCGCCCAGGGTCTCGGCCATGAGCTCGCTGCCCTCCATCGCGCGGATCGCGTCGGAGAGGCTGCCGGGGAGGCGTTCGAAGCCCATGGCGCGGCGTTCCGCGTCGGTGAGCGACCAGACGTCGTCCTCGGCCTCGGGCGGCAGGTCGTACCCCTCGGTGATGCCCTTGAGCCCGGCCGCGAGGATCACCGCGAACGCGAGGTACGGGTTGCACGCCGGGTCCGGTGACCGGACCTCGATCCGCGTCGACTGGCCCTTGAGCGGCTTGTACATCGGCACCCGCACCAGCGCGCTGCGGTTGTTGTGACCCCAGCAGACGTAGCTCGGCGCCTCGCCACCGGAGATGAGGCGCTTGAACGAGTTGACCCACTGGTTCGTCACTGCCGTGATCTCCGGCGCGTGGCGCAGCAGGCCGGCGATGAACGCCTTCGCGACCTTCGACAGGTGGAACTCGTCGCCCGGCTCGTGGAACGCGTTCCGGTCGCCCTCGAACAGGCTCATGTGCGTGTGCATCCCCGAGCCCGCCGAGTCCGCGCGCGGCTTCGGCATGAAGCTCGCGTAGATCCCTTGTTCGAGTGCGACTTCCTTCACCAGGTGGCGGAACGTCATGACGTTGTCGGCGGTCGTCAGCGCGTCGGCGTAGCGCAGGTCGATCTCGTGCTGTCCTGGCGCGCACTCGTGGTGGCTGAACTCCACCGAGATGCCCATGCGTTCGAGCATCGTGATGGCCTGGCGGCGGAAGTCGTGGCTGTGGTCGTGCGGCGTGAGGTCGAAGTAGCCACCGCTGTCGACGGGCTCGGCCTGCTTGCTGTCCTTGAAGAGGAAGAACTCGATCTCCGGGTGCGTGTAGAAGCTGAACCCGAGATCGGCAGCCTTGGCCAGCGCGCGGCGGAGGACGTAGCGCGGGTCCGCCTCGGACGGGCTCCCGTCGGGCATGACGATGTCGCAGAACATCCGCGCAGTTCCCGGGCTCTCCCCGCGCCAGGGCAGGATCTGGAACGTCGCCGGGTCGGGCTTCGCGAGCATGTCGCTCTCGTGCACGCGGGCGAACCCCTCGACCGCGCTGCCGTCGAAGCCGATGCCCTCCGCGAACGCGCCTTCGAGCTCCGCAGGTGCGATCGCGACCGACTTGAGGAACCCGAGCACGTCGGTGAACCAGAGCCGGATGAAGCGGATGTCGCGCTCCTCCATCGTGCGGAGCACGAACCGGTGCTGCTCGTCCATGCGGCGAGCGTAACCGCGCGGTGTTACGGAGGCATGACGCGCGTCCGCGTCGACGCTACTGGTGAGTAGCGGCGCCGCCGTTCACCAGTCGCCGCGTGCGCCGAGCCGCTACTCACCAGTAGCAACCGACCGGCCGGCGGCGGGGGCCGACTCGCCCACCGTCAGCGCGGCGGGATCGTCACGAAGGTGAGGACGCCGACCGGGTCGTGGGCGAGGCCGATGGCGTTGTAGTACATGCCCGCGCGGTAGCCGCCCGGGTTGAGGTAGAGCAGCCGCCCCCACATCCGCCAGGTCGCCGGCTCGGGCGCCACCCGGGTGAACGAGAAGTCGATGCTCCGGCCGCCCGGGCACGCGGGCGCGGGCTGGCCCGGGTACGGCGCGTCGTACACGCAGAACGACTCGCTCTGCTGCACCGACTTGTCGGTCTGCACCTGCATCTGGTGGTACAGCAGGCCGAGCCCGCCGTCGATCTCGCCGTCGACCGAGCCGATGTACGTCGTGTTGACCGGTGAGTTCGCGGCCGCGGGCAGGTAGTCGGGCACGAGCTGTTTCGCGCTGATCCGCCGCAGCGGCTTGAACGTCGCGCTGCCCTTGAGACCGGGCAGCTTGATCACGACGGTCACCGGCTTGCCGTCGGTGACGATGAGCAGCCGGTAGTCGCCGGCGGTCAGCCGTTCGGACTTCGAATTCTCGATGCCGTCGTCCGCCCGGAACGAGAGCCACGGCTTTGCCCCCGCGCAGCCTTCGGTGTTGCAGAAGCCGAACTGCATCGCCTCGAGGACCGGCACGGGCTTGCCGCTGGCGGGGACCAGCGCCGCGCCGATCAGGCGGCCGACCCCGGTGACCGTCGTGCCCTTGGGCGGGTTCCAGCCGTCGCCGACGTCGACCGCCTTGGGCAGGCGGACGTCCATGATCGCGGAGTAGCTCGCGGTGATCTTGACCGTGCCGGTCAGCACGGGCACCTTCGGCTTCGGCGCGGCCGACGCCGAGAGCGGCGCGGCCAGAACGGTCACGAGGAGCAACGACAGCACTGGGCGTCGGGACATGACGGACCCCTGTTCTCCGGGAGGGGGGCGCGTCCTAGGTTATCCGGACATATCAGGCGTGTCGACGGCGGTTGCGCGGCTTCGGCGCCAGCCCCGCCAGCTCGGTGCCGACCGCGTCGGCCGTCGCCCGCTCCATCGCCAGCCGGAACGTCGCCAGCAACGCCTCCCCCGCCAGCGGCTGGAGCCGGTCGAGCGCGTCGCGGACGAGGGGCCACAGCTCGTCGGGCTGCCCCTTCGTGACGAACGGGTGCCAGATGTGCTCGACGTAGAGCCGGACGTACACCTTCGCGACCGCGGCGACATGCCGGTTGACCTCGCGCTGCAGCTTGAGCACGTCGGCGAGTGGCACCCCGAGCGCGACGACCTCGCCGGCCGCGCGCAGCAACGACGGCGCCGGGATCTCGACCCGGTCGGCGTCGATCAGGCGGACGGTACCGACCCGCGCCGCCTCGGCGAGCAGTACCTCGTCCGCCCCGCCGAACAATGACTCGAGCACGACCCGGTCGACGATCTCCGGCTCCTCGTCCGTCCACGGCGCGACGACTCGGCGGCGGAACTCCAGCGCCTCGGGCCCGGCTCCCGCCGGCAGCGCGTCGAGCGCGTGCCGGATCGCCCGGAGGTTGAAGCCGTCGGCCTGCATGTCCTGGATGAGCTCGAGCCGGGCGACATGGTCG